>JAFXJO010000027.1 GCA_017532185.1 Clostridia bacterium
GACGATACCGTTATCTCAAACGAAGCACTCTTTGTTACTTCGCCGAAGGTATAGTATACTGTTACGGTTTTTGTTCCTACGGAAGAGGTATCAACATTCGAAACATCAAAGTCCGTTACGTTCTGCAAAGTACCGTCGCTGAAAAGCGCCGTTACCTGCATATCCGAAAAATCAAGCTTGCCGTTAAGCTCATATGAGGTTTTTGACGGCATCTGCGTGATTGAAATACCGTTAAGATAAGTTTCAACCTCAATAACGGCGAACTCGCTGAAATGGTCGGTTTCAAAAACTATATAGTTACCGTCAAGCGTTGATGCAAAACGAACAAGAGGGTCAACGGGATCTTCGGTTACGTGATAAACTCTGCACCTTTCAGGATTAACGCCGTCAGGCACCTTGATTTTAACCGATACCTTGCCGTCGGGCTGAATTTTTTCACCGCCGAGAATCAGGTTAATATCATAATAATTAACGTTTTTGATGTTGCCGCCGACTGCGAAATTTGCATTTTCAATAGCAGAAGGGTCAAGCACGTCAACGGTTAAAGACGCGGAAGGATAGATTTCTTTTGCCGTTGCACTTACGATAACGTCGTTAGGTTCGTTACGCAGAACAACATCGGCATAGGCAAGAGATGAAACTGCAGAATTAATTCTGTCTGCAAAACCGTCAACAATGCTCTGCTGCGTGATGTTTAAAGAATAGTCAACTGCCGATATGCTCTGGTCAAGAACTGCAAGCGTTGCCTGCGACCAGAGCAAGCGGTCAAGGTTTTCGCTTGCGGCGATTGCCTCGTTGACCTTGGTATAATCGGCAGGCAAATAGACGAGGTTATCAATTGCATCGTTGATTGCCTCAGCATACAGCTTAACCGTCGCCTGATTGGAAACGTCAAGAGTTTCGTCAACAGAGGCGATTGCTTCGTCAAGTTCAGCAAGACTTTCAGGCGTATAGAGAGAACGGTCAACCGCCTCTGCTCTCGCCTTGGCTGAATCAATCTCGGAATAATCGGCAGGGATATATCTGAGTTGATTGAACGCATCTTCAATGTCCGATACCCAACCGTCAACCATATCCTGCGTGATAACGGTTACCGTCATATCAACAGCCGTCACAGCTTCATCAAGAGGAATCAAAGATTCTTCAATATATTTGCCGCGATCAAGCTCGGCATATTTTTCAAGATACGTGTCAAGTGTTGTTGTTTCGGGTTGCTCCAAAACAACATACATTATATCGTTTTCTGTTGCATAATAATATGCCGATGTGTTTTTATAGCAATATATTACGAGTTTATCGCAATCCGTCAGAGCATCTTCGGCAATATATTTTGTTTCGGCAGGTATTACGATTTTTTCTAACATATTGCAAAAATCAAATGCCATTGAATCAATAAACTCAACTGTTTTGGGAATTTCAATTTCCTTGAGGTTCATACATGAATGAAAGGCGCGGTTATGAATTCTTTTCACTCCGTAAGGAATATTGATTTGTTCAATATCAGATTCGCCGAAAGCTTCAAACGCTATTTCCTCAACGGAATCAGGAAGAATAATCCTTTTCACAGGAGACGTAACAAAAGCCTGTGCGCCGATTTTTTTAACCGTATCAGGCAAAGCAATCTGCTCAGCGGTAATCTTCTGATATGAACCGTAAACCGCCGTTTTATCCTTGTTATAAAGAATACCGTTTTCATCGGTGCAATAATAGGGATTATCGGAATCAACAGAAAATTTTTCGAGCGTGTTCGGTTCAAAGGTTGTGAGACCGATATCTCTGACCGTTGAAGGCAACTTTATGTTTTTAAAAGCATCGCAGTATAAAAAGCTGTTGATTCCTATACGTTCAAATCCCTCGGGAAACTCTATATCTTCAAGATGTTTACAATTATAAAAAGCTATGTCATCAATATGCTTGAGGGAACTGTTTTCGGGGACTGTTATTTTTTCCAGATAAGAACATAAAGCAAAAGCTTCTTTACCGATATGTTCGAGACTGTCAGGCAAAACAACGTTTCTGAATGTGCAATGGCCGGAAAACGCCGCTTCTGAAATTGATACTATTCCCTCCGGAATAACCAGTTCTTCCGTAATATCAGAATCCTTCACTGCTCTCCATGGGAAATTATAGAAATAAAGCACCTTACCCACATACACCGGTTCATAATAAGGCTTTGAATCAAACCATTCCGTTTCATAAAAAGCGTGATAACCTATTCTTTCAACAGATTCGGGAACTTCAATATCAACAAGATTATTCTGTTTATTGAATGCATAGCTGTTGATTGCATAAGTTCCGTCTTTAACAACAATTTTTGTGTTTGCAGGCATATTACCCTTATATTCAAGAAGCATATTACCGAGATAAACCGAACCGTCAGGTTGGTTTTTATACCAAGGAATCTTTCTGAAATAATCCGTAACATAAAAATCGCTGAGTCTGCTGTTTTCGGGTATAATAATTTCTTCGATATCCGTTATGCTCAATGCGTCAATATCAATCTTTTCAAGGCTTGCAGGGAGCGTTATTTTGGTTATATCACAGTCAAGAAATGCACTCTCGCAAATTTTGGTGATTCCTTCTTCCAAAACAACAGTATATATTTCATTTCTGTAAGCCCACCACGGAATACTGTCATAGAAAAAGTTCATTTCTCCGGTACCCTTAACAGTCAATGTTCCGCTGGACCTGTCAAGATAAGCCGTTGCGTCCAGACCGCAAGGAAACTCCAAAACATCAAAATCCGTTTCTTCAGCGGAAGCATTGGCAGGCAAAAGCATAAAACACGAAAAAGCTATTACTAAAGACATCATAACCGAAAAAATCTTTCTCATAGCGTACCTCACATCAATTCAAATTCTATTGAGTTTTCAACAGCATAAACGTGTGCCGCAGAACCCTCTTCACATTTTATAACAACATTATCACAGCCGCCGAAAGCGTTATCTCCAATCGAAGTTACGCCTGACGGAATAACAATGCTTTTAAGCGCCGAACAATCAGCAAACGCATCGTCGCCTATCTGTGTTACACCCGACGGTATGCTGACGTTTTCAAGTTTTGAGCAGCCCCAGAAAGCTCCGATACCGATGCTTTGGAGCGATGACGGCAACGAAACACTTACCAGAGACGTGCAATCCGAAAAAGCCTCCTGCCCTATTCTTGTAACAGTTGAGGGCAAAGAAACGCTTTTAACGGCAGTGTTTCCGCTGAAAGCACCCGAACCGATTGAGCTTACCGTTTCTCCGCTAACCGATGACGGAATTTCAACGTTGCCCCCTATGCCCGTATATTCACCAAGCACACCGCCCGAAACATTATAAGCATCCGCTGAATCTGTTAACGCAACGGTTGTTTCTATCTGCGTTACAACAGGACGAGTTGTTTCTTCGGCTTTTGTTGTTGAGGGAATCACTGTTGTGGAAGCAACGGTTGTTGAACGGTTTGTTGTTTGAGCCGCAGTGGTTTGCTGCGTTGTTAACTCAGGCTTTGATTGGCTCAAATCCGTTGTTGAATAAACGGTTGACGCTTCACTCACAAAAGCCGATATCTCTTCAGTAACAAAAACAGACGTGGTATGTTCTTCAGTTGTTTCAACCTGCAAAGCTGTTGTTTCAGCCTCGTTTTTTTCTTTTATGTAATTCA
>JAFXJO010000006.1 GCA_017532185.1 Clostridia bacterium
AAAAAACTGCACTCACTGCATGGCTTGCATCTGCAAGTGCCCCAAGGAAGCTATAGAATACGGCAAAAAAAGCCAAGGCAAAAACAGATATTTTATTGAGTTTTAATCGGGTGCGGAAACGTCAGCCCTCAACCATTCAATTTACATTCCTCACTAAACAAAAGCTATTTTTAAACGGTATAACTTCGGTTATGCCGTTTTTTGCGTTCTGTTATTTTGAGTTAATTTCAGCAGACAATATAATTTCGCGTAAACAAAACTTTAACATTCCGCATACATTTTTCTAACTCTTTAAATGTATATTATTATCAACTGATTGTTTAAAGAAAAAGGAGTTTGATTATGGCGAAACTTTCACTAAGACAAATTCCGTCGCTTTTTGGCGGTATGCTCGGAGTAACTGAACAGGCAAAACTTAAATTCTATTCCAAAAGAGCTGAAAAAATCCAAAAAAAATTATTGCTCAGCCTTATGAAAGATAACAAAACCACCGTTTACGGCAAGGCGAATAATTTTGACAAAGTCAAGAGTGTTGAGGATTATCAGAAGATTGTTCCGTTTTCAACCTATGCCGATTACGAGGACTACGTTTGGCGTATGGCAAACGGTGAAAAAGGACTTATCACCAACCGCCTTATCCGCAGATTTACCGAATCTTCAGGAAGCACGGGCAGGTCAAAGCTTGTTCCTTTATCCGGATGGGCAGAATGGGTTTGCCAATGCTTCAGCTTCAGCGCTCCCATAGGTTGCGCGGTAAAATATTTCAGAGAGCAAGGCAGAATTCTGCCGCCGCAGAGAGGTATGCTTACCGCTGAAATCGGCAGCCGCAAGCTTCCCGGCGGAAAAACCGTCAGCTGTCTTTCTTCAATCCCTCTGCTCAACCTCAAGCCCTTAATCCCATTATTCAACACAACTCCCGCAGAGGTTATGTATCATAACGAGCCTGTTGATATGGATATGCACTATGCCAAGCTCCGCTTTGCTTTGCAGGACAGACGCGTAAGCTATCTGAGCACAATTTTTATCACTACCCTTGAATCAATGTTTTTCTATCTTGAAAATAATTGGGAACTTATCTGCGATGATATCGAAAAAGGTACGATTGACAGCAGCATTAATATGCCTGACGAAATACGCAAAAAGCTTCTCAAAAAACTTAAACCCAATCCCAAACGCGCCGAAGAACTGCGTGCTGAATTCAGAAAGGGTTTTGATATTTCTCCCATAGTTCCGAGAATCTGGCCTGAATGCGAATGGATGTACGGCATGGGAACGGGAGCTCTTTCGCTTTATGCCAAAAAGCTTCGCCGATATGTTGGCGAAAAAATGGCTATTCATTATCTGGGCTATGCGGCAACAGAGGCACTTATGGCGGTTCCGACAGCTCTCAATTCATTCGAATACGTTCTTCTGCCCCAAAACGGTTTTTTTGAGTTTCTTCCTCTCGACGCACCCGAAGGCACAAGACCTCTGACAATCGGTGAACTTGAAGTCGGCAAAGAATACGAAGTTATTCTCACCAACACAAGCGGATTTTACCGTTACCGCATTGAAGACGTTGTTAAAGTTACGGGTTATTATTATGAATCACCGAAAGTTACTTTCTGTTACAGACTCAATCAGATTGCAAACATCAGCGGCGAAAAAATCAACCAGATGGCTTTTGATGAAATTGTTGATAATTTTTCAAACGATATCGGTGAGCTTCTGGTCGGCTACAGTATTTATCCCGACCGTTCAACCTCTCCCGGCCACTACGTTCTGTTTATTGAACCTGCAGGTAACCTGAGCAAGAACGATGAAGAATATCTTGCAAATAAATTTGAAAAAGCTCTCTGTGACGGCAACGTTTCGGTTGCGCCTCTTATTGCAAGCGGTGCGCTCGGACACTGCGAGGTTAGGCTGCTGAAAAAGGGCAGCTATGACGAATACCGTCAGATGCTTGCGGACGGCGGTGCAAACCTCAATCAGATAAAGCCCATCAAAGTTATTG
>JAFXJO010000028.1 GCA_017532185.1 Clostridia bacterium
CACAACACCCACCTTTACGGCATTCTTGAACTTGCAAAGCGTGCAGGTCTTGAAAAGGTTTTTGTTCATTGCTTTATGGACGGCAGAGACGTTCCTCCCACATCAGGCAAGGATTTTGTTGCCGACCTTTATAAAAAGTGCGCTGAAATCGGCGTTGGCGAAATTGCAACAATCATCGGCAGATACTATGCAATGGACAGAGATAACCGCTGGGAAAGAGTTGTTAAGGCATACGATGCAATGACAAAGTGCGAAGGCGTTAAGTTTGCCTGCGGTTGTGAAATGATGGCTGAATCCTATGCAAAGGAAGTTACGGACGAATTCATCGTTCCTGCCGTTTCAGAAAAGGCACAGCCCGTTTCCGATAACGATTCCGTTATCTTCTTCAACTTCCGTCCCGACAGAGCAAGAGAAATCACAAGAGCATTTGTTGACGGTGAATTCAACGGCTTTGAACGCGAGCAGATTAAGAATCTCTACTATGTTTGCATGACTCAGTATGATGCAACAATGCCCAACGTTAACGTTGCATTCAAGCCCGAAAGCCTTGATAAGACCTTCGGCGAATATCTTTCAGAAAAAGGTATGACTCAGCTTCGTATCGCTGAAACCGAGAAATATGCTCACGTAACGTTCTTCTTCAACGGCGGCGTTGAGAAGCAGTATGAGGGCGAAGACAGAATTCTTGTTAAGTCACCTGCAGTTGCAACTTATGACCTTCAGCCCGAAATGAGCGCATATGAAGTTACCGATAAGCTTCTTGAGGCAATCGGTACAGATAAATACGATGCAATCATTCTCAACTTCGCTAACTGCGATATGGTTGGTCACACAGGCGTTTTTGAAGCAGCTGTTAAAGCTGTTGAAGCTGTTGACACCTGCGTTGGCAAGGTTGCAGATGCAGTTATGGCAAAGAACGGCGTTATGCTTATCACTGCTGACCACGGCAACGCAGACAAGATGTTTGAACCCGACGGTTCACCTTTCACTGCTCACACAACAAACCCTGTTCCTTTCATCGTTATGGGTTATCCCTGCGAGCTTAAAGAGGGCGGCAAGCTTTGTGATATCGCTCCCACAATGCTCGGCATTATGGGTCTTGAAAAGCCTGCTCAGATGAGTGGCGAAAGTCTTATTAAATAATTAAAAAAACAATAAGCAAGGCTTGCAAAGGCGTAAAACCTTTGCAAGCCTTTTTTCTTTATAAAAAGTCAAAAAGGAGTTCTCTCAGAGAACTCCTTGATTTGACTTTTGAAAGGATGGATGGAATCTCGGGGCAACTGCACATCTGCACACCGAGCATACTGTGATAGCAATTATAATATAAAATTGTGCCTGATACCACCTTTTTGAATTACAAATAGTAACAAAACGGTTACAAAGAAACGGCAAAAGTTACAATCTGTAATCTTTGGCGATGCATAATCGTTGGTTTTGCTTGCATATATTAATATGTAACTTATATATAAAAGGTGAAGAGTATGAAAAAAGATGCTTCTGATAACAGGCTTGAGATTATTGCGTTTTTTGTTTCCGTTTTAACCATATCGCTTATGCTTCTCACTTTCGGAGCCGGAAGAATATCCTATGCCGCCGCATCGATTGTTTTTTATGCAGGCAGGGGATACGAAGGCACTCAAAACGGCTCGGACGCACTGACTGCGCCTGTTTATGAGAATTCACCGCCTGAAAAGACGGAGATAACCGATATCACCCGCACACCGTCCGATATTGAAAAGCTTATGGAGCATTATAAAACCGCTTTTGCCGAGGATGTGCGCGACGGTGACATACAGGCTTCAACATATATCGAAAAGGGAGCAACTCATATTTATGAAAACGTTCGCGTCAGAAACACAACGGAGACGAAAACTCTCAACATCGAAAGAGTGCTTTCAGAGGGTCTTGAACTGAAAATCGATAAATCAAAGCCTGCCGTGCTGATTTTTCACAGCCACACATCTGAGGGCTACGAAATGATTGAGCGTGAATGGTATGCCCAAGGGTATACGGCAAGGAGCAACGATGAAAATATCAACGTTGTGCGCGTCGGCACCGAAATTGCGGATTATCTTGAGGGTATGGGGTATACTGTAATACACGATAAAACAATTCACGACGATAATTATTCTGATTCTTACCCAAATTCCCGCAAAACCGTTGCAAAGCATCTTGAGGAGCATCCCGAAATTCAGATTGTTATTGATATTCACAGGGATTCTATAGCTCTGAATAACGGCACAAAAATAAAACCGCTGAATATAATTAACGGCAAAAAAGCAGCTCAGCTTATGATAATAACAGGTGCAGAAGAGGGTAAGGTTGAGAATTTTCCCGATTGGGAATATAATCTGCGTTTTGCTCTGCAGCTTCAGAAAGAGTGCGAAACGCTTTACCCGGGGCTGATGCGTCCCGTTTTGTTTTCACAGAGAAAGTATAATATGGATATGACCAGATTCAGCTTGCTTATTGAAATGGGCAGCGAAGCAAATACCTTGGAGGAAGCCTGCTATTCGGGCAGAATGCTTGCTTCTGCGCTCGGGTCATTGATGGATAGGTATGTGGTTTGATGAAATATATGAGAAGATATTTTTTGTTTGCCGTTGCGGTTTTAAGTGCGGTGACGGTTACGGCTGGGATTTTTGCGGTTAATGAGAGCGCACGCAGAGTCAGTCTGGGCGAAACGCAGAAAGTTATTGTTTACGGAAATGCAAAAATAAACGAGCCTGCCGACGTGACTGATATTGAGCCTTCGATAAAGAAAGTTTATGAATATGTTATCAACGCTAAAGAAGATTTGATTGAATTAGTATCGTTGAAATAAAAAAACGGTCTGCAACTGCAGACCGTTGATTTTTATATTGTTGCAAAAAAAGCATCGATATCCGCTTTTGAAGCGGTAACAGAACCTTGAATCATATTCGGTTTGCCGCCGCCTCTGCCTGAAAGCGCGGCGTTGAGAGCTTTGCCGATTTCTCTCAAATCTGTTTCGCGGCTGACTACCGCATATTTATAGCCCGTCTCATCATTGCCTGAGAAAACAGCGGCAATACCCACTTTGTCAGCAAGCATATCGGCGAAAATTCTTGCGTCATCGGCGGAAGCACCGTCATCAAACATACAGCATTTTTCGCCTGAAACATTTTTGCTTTTTTCTGCAAAAAGTTCTTTCTTGAGCTGGCTGTATCTGAAATCGGCTTCTTTCATACGAAGCTGAAGCTTTTCAACCGCATCGGCAACTTCTTCGGTTTTTGCGCAGAGAAGATTTGAAATCGCATAAACGCTTGCGTTCTTTTCGCAGTAATCCTCAAAGGCTTTTCTGCCTATCTGAAGCGAAACGCGTACGCCCGATTTATAATTCATAACCGAAAGCACCTTGATGATGCCGATTTCGCCTGTTGTTGCAACGTGAGTGCCGCAGCAGGCGCAAAGGTCAACGTCGCCGATTTTTGTGAGTCTGACCTGACCCTTGATTTCTTTTTTGCTTCTGTAATTATAGTTTTCAAGCTCTTCGTCGGTGGGGTAAATTGTTTCAACAGGAATGTTTTTATAAATCGCTTCGTTTGAAAGTCTTTCGATTTCGGCAAGCTCTTCTGCTGAAACAACGCCGTTGAAATCAACGGTTATGCAGCTTTCACCCATATGAAAGCCAACGTTATCGAAGCCGCAGATTGAATGCTGAATGCCTGAAAAAACGTGCTCGCCGGTGTGCTGCTGCATATTTGAAAATCTTAAATCAAAATCGAGCGCACAATTAACTGTACCGTCAACCGCACAATCGCAGATGTGAATAACGTCTTCGCCCTTTTCAACTGTATCAAGAACTTTTGCATCTCCGATGAAGCCTCTGTCACCCGGTTGACCGCCGCCTTCGGGGAAGAATGCGGTTTTGTTGAGAATAACCTCAAAGCCGTTTTTGCCTTCGGCGCAGGAGATAACCTGTGCTTCAAATTCCTTGATATATTGGTCTTTATAATATAAACGTTCTGTCATAAATCCACCTTAATTAAAATTTTTTCAAAGCTCTGACCGTTGCGGCAACAGGCAGACCGACGATGTTGAAATAATCACCTTCAATACTTTCAACAAGTACACAGCCTTTGCCCTGAATGCCGTATGCACCTGCCTTATCCATAGGTTCTTTTGTTGCAACGTAAGCGGCAATCTCGCCATCGGTCAGTTCGTAAAATTTAACCCTGCTGACCTGTGCAAATTTTTCTGTTTTGTTGCCGTCGGTAAGGCATACACCCGTTATAACCTCGTGCTCTCTGCCCGAGAGAAAACGGAGCATTGACGCCGCATCTGCTTCGTCTTTGGGCTTGCCGAGGATTTTGCCGTCAAGCACAACGATTGTATCTGCGCCGATAACAACGCAGTCGGTACATTTTTCAGCAACGGCGAGCGACTTCTTTTCTGCCGTTATCATCGCGGCGTCTGTCGGCGCGGTGCCATCGGGAATTGTTTCGTCTGCATCGCTGACAAGCACTTCAAACTCAACGCCTGCGGTGGTGAGAAGCTCTTTTCTTCTTGGTGAAGCCGAAGCGAGAATTATCTTTTTCATTATTTTCCTCCGCCGATGATGCCTCTGCGCTTCATTTCAGAAACGCGCAGAATGAGCACCTGTGTTTTGCCGTCGGGAATTTCACCGTTCATAACCATATCAACGGCTTTTTCAAGAGGTATCTTTTCAACCTCGAGGAACTCACCCTCATCGGGATTCATCTGAGTTTCGCGGAGATTCCAAGCGGCATAAAGATGAATGATTTCACCGCAGTATCCGGGTGTGGGATAAAATACGCCGAGCTTGTGATATTCGCTTGCAACGTGACCTGTTTCTTCTTCAAGCTCGCGCATACCTGCATCGTAATCGGGTTCGCCTTTTTCGAGTTTGCCTGCAGGCAGCTCGAGCACAACCTCGCCGTAAGGATATCTGAACTGGCGAACAAAAATCAGTTCGTCATTATCCGTCAGAGGAGCAACGCATACGCCGCCGTTATGCTCAACAACTTCACGGGTGCAGGGTGTGCCGTCGGGATGGGCAGCTTTATCTTTACGCACGTTTATGATTTTGCCTTCATAAACGTAATTTTTTTCAATAGTCTTTTCAAAAAGCTCCACAGTGATCACTCCTATAATATAAAGCGGCAGAAGCTAACCACTGCCGCTTTGTGTTATTTACCAGTTATACATCTGCTCGGGATTCTTGAAGATATCCTCGAGACGGTTAATGAAGGGAACAAGGTCGCCGAAGTCAACAGCTCTGTGGTCAAAAACAAGGTCGATGGGCATTTCGTTACCGATTGCAATGATATCGTTGCCGTTTTCATCCTGTTTAACAACGGGCTTCTTCATAATTGAGCCGATGCAGGCAACAAAAATCTGGGGAGGAATGATTGAAAGAAGCGCAGCTCTGCCGGGGATACCTCTTGTTACGGAACCGATGTTTGAAACGGTAACGGTACCCTGCTTGATGTCAGCGGCTGTGAGTCTGTCTGTTTCGGGGATTGCATAATATTCCTTCTTTGCTTTGCCTGAAAGAGTTTTAATCTTATGCTTACCTGTTTTTGCACCTACAAGGCGGAGAACTGCCTGCTTAATTTTGCCCTTCTTAAGCTTTTCGATTGTATCGTTGAACGAAACGGAGAACATAACCTCTGTGAGGTCTGTGTTGCCGATTTTTCTTGAAACGTCGGCAATGTATTCGGTGAGTTCAACAAGGCTCTTGTTGCCTATATCGTGAAGATTGATTGTCATCATTTCGCCGTTGGGCAGAATCCAGGTCATACCTGCGTGGATTTCATCCCATTCGGTAACCTCGCCTCTTACAAGCTTGCGGTTGAATTTGATGTGGGCGTTAAGCTGGGGCGCAGCCTTGAAGCCTTCTGCAAGAGCTTTGAGAACGATGGTGTTAACGGTGATTTTTACGGGGAATTTGCCGGAAGCATTGAGTTCCTTAACAACGTCAAGAAACTTTGAAACCTCGGGTTCGTAAATATAAGAAATGTGGGGAATTGTTTCCCAGCTTTCAGCAGTCATATTTGCAACGATTTTTCTTGCAATACCGAAATGTGTAACTTTTGTAGCTTTCATTTTTTCGCCTCCGTTAAATACTTTGAATTTTTGCGCTTACAAAATAATATTAGCATATAGATTTGCGTATATTTTTCCGAATTGGAAAATAATTATTAAATTTAATTAAATATTCTTTCTCTTGCACTTGCGAAATATTATGTTATAATAGAATTATATTGCAAAGGAGGTGCCCTATGGAAGAAAAAACAACCGTAACTCTTGAGGAGGAACAAAGCGCCGCTTTGATGATTGACTATGATAAAGGCGTTAAGAATCCTCTTATGCGAAACAGAAAATATGTTGGCAGCAAAGAGAGAATCGGTTATATTCTTAACGAAGCATCGGTGACTTTCAACATTGATAACTATAAAGAACGATTCATTTATGACGTTGTTAAGCTCGATTTTGATTTTCTGGCGCTTTTTGGATTGTTTTCCGGTATTTGGGACACTCTGAACGATACCTTTATCGGCGTTTTTGTTGACAGAACAAGAACGCGTTGGGGCAAGTTCAAACCCTATATTCTTCTTGGTAAAATTCCGCTGACCATTCTCGGATTATGGTATTGGTTTTTACCTATTCTTTTCAGCGGCACAAGCACAACTTATATGCCGAAGCTTGTTTTTTATGCGGTTTTTTCGATAATAAGCGAAACGGCAGGTACCTTCACTTCAATTGCAAGTGCCGGATTTATGTCCACCATAACGCCTGACCCTCTCGAAAGAACGAGTCTCATAACCACGGCGAAGTTGCTTTCGGGCTATTTCGGCGGTATGCTTCCGGACCTTTCGTTCGGTATTTTGCTTGACCTTGTAAATAATCAGGTTCTTAAGTGGGATAAGAGAAATCTTTTTGTTACATACGGCATCGGAACAGCGGTTGTTGCTTGCCTGATGTCATTGTTCTTTATCAGCGTAACCAAAGAAAGGGTAACGCAGACCATTGAAAAGCCGAGCGTTGTGCAGGGTCTTAAAGCTATTGTGACAAACAGACCTATATTGCTTTATACTCTTTCCGAATTCCTTGCAGGCTTTGCAATCAAGAAGAGCAGAGTGAATTATTTCATTGACGTTCTCGGTTCGGCTACTTATCAGACCATTGTAGGCATACCTGCTTCTCCTGTTTCAACAATCAGCTATGCGTTTATCGCTCCCATCAGAAAGAAGTTTTCCACGAAAGCTATCTGGATTCTTGAGGATATCTGGACGGATGTTTGCTGGCTCGTTGTTTTTGCCGTTGGCTCAATCGGCGGCGCAAAGAAAGGACTTTATAAAAACAAATGGGTAATGCTTCCGCTTCTGGCGGTTGAAGAAGTGCTTGAAATGTGCGTTTACGGTCTGCGAAAGGTTATCCCCGATGAAATTCTCAACGAGTCTATGGACTATTGCGAATGGAAAAACGGTTACCGCGCAGAGGCAATGACAGGCGTTGCCAGAGGTCTGGTTACAAAGATTCAGAGTATAACGATGACTTCAATCCAAAACTTTATTATGAAACGTATCGGCTACATTCAGGGCAAGGCAATCGGCACACAGGCAGATTCAACCAAGTGGTGGATATTTGCGATGAGCACAGGTATTCCCGTTATTACGGGTGCTTTGGGCATAGTGCCTAAGTTTTTCCACAACCTCAACGGCGAAACACGCGACAGAATGTACCGCGAGCTTTTTGCAAGAAGAGAAGCGGTGCGCAATGCGATTGAGCTTGCTAAAGATGACGAGGAGTTATCAAAAATTGCCAAGGCGCAGATGAATGCGGAATACGTTCAGGATTAAACAAACAAAGGCTTGCAGAGGACATAAATCCGATGCAAGCCTTATTTTTGCGTTATGACGGATAAACGAGATACTCAATCGCACTGTCCTGAGCAACGAGTTTGCAGATGATTTCCGCAACCGTTTCGGCAGGCTCTTTCATACCTGAATCAATCCAATAGCTGTATACTGCAAGGATGGCACCAACGTAGAATTTGGTTGCGAATTCACCCTCGACACTTTGATGAGAAACGGGGAAATAGCTGTAAATGCGATCGTTGAGCATATCAGTCAGTTTATGTGTGAGACCTGCGGCATAAATTGCTTTGATTACTTTTGAGTTTTCCTGAATAAAAAATGAAACGTAGTAAATAATATCACGGATTGAAGAAACCGTGCGGTTACTGAAAGCGTTTACGATTTTTCGTTCTTCATCTTCAAGGTGTTTTATCAGTATATCTTCTTTGCAGGAGTAGTTTCTGTAATAAGCCATTCGCGAAACGCCGGCAAGTGACGTGATATCGGTTATTGAAATGCTGTGGTAATCCTTCTCTTCCATAAGACGTAAAAGCGCGGTGAGAATACACTCTTTTGTGAGAAGATTAACTTCGTTTTGTTTATCCATTACATTTCCCTCTTTTTTGTAACACTTTTGTAATTTTTAGGATTTTGTTTATGATTTGTTCATAAACTAATGTTACACTTGTAACAGTTACAACTGTAACATCGGAAAATGTCTTTGTCAAGGAGTTTTTATACCATGCTTAAGTTAACCAACATCGTCAAGGAATATCCAACAGGCGATTCAAAGGTTGTTGCGCTCAAAGGTGTTGATATTGAATTCCGCAAAAGTGAGTTCGTTTCAATCCTGGGTCATTCAGGTTGCGGCAAAACAACCTTACTTAATATCATCGGCGGTCTTGACCAATATACCGACGGTGATCTTATAATCAAAAACAGGTCAACAAAGGATTTCAAAGACAGGGATTGGGATACCTATCGTAACCATTCCGTAGGCTTTGTTTTCCAGAACTATAACCTTATTCCTCATCAGACGGTTCTTTCGAATGTTGAACTTGCTCTGACTCTCAGCGGTGTTCCGAAATCGGAGAGAAAAAAGAGAGCGAAGGAAGCTCTTGAAAAGGTTGGTCTGGGCGATCAGCTCAATAAGAAGCCCACACAGATGTCGGGCGGTCAGATGCAGAGAGTTGCCATTGCCAGAGCGCTTGTCAACAATCCCGAAATTCTTCTGGCTGATGAACCCACAGGTGCTCTCGACACTGAAACAAGCGTTCAGATAATGGATATCCTCAAAGAGATATCTGCTGACAGACTTGTTATTATGGTTACCCATAACCCCGAGCTTGCAGAGGAGTATTCAACCAGAATTGTCCGCCTTGTTGACGGTTCAATCGTTGATGATTCCGACCCCTATGATTCATCTGCCGAAACGGTTGAAGAGATAAAGAAAGAGAATAAGAAATCAAAGAAAGAGAATAAGAAATCAAAGAAAGAGGCTAAAAAAGCAAAGAAAAAGACTTCGATGTCTTTTATAACCGCGCTTTCGCTCTCTCTTAATAACTTGCTTACCAAGAAGATGAGAACTTTCCTCACTTCGTTTGCAGGCAGCATCGGTATTATCGGCATAGCGCTGATTCTTTCGCTTTCTCACGGTTTCACTCTTTATATCGAATCAATCCAGAAAGAAGCACCCACCTCATATCCTATTATGATTGAAAGCTCAACTATGGATATGAACGCTATGATGACCGGTATGACCGGCACCTCAACGGGCGAGGTAACCCATGGGCTTGATAAGGTTTATTCAAACACAATGATGTCAAGCATGATGGAATCCTTTACCAAGGGCATCAAAATAAATGACCTTGAAGCTTTCAAAAAATATCTTGAAAGCGGCAACAGCAAGATTAAGGAATATTCAAGCAGCATTCAGTATACCTACGGCGGCAAGCTTAATATTTATTCCGCAGATTTATCCAACGGCATCAATCAGGTTTATCCCAGCCCCGTTGTTGGCATTGCAAACAGCATGATGGGCGGTATGGGCGCCGGCATGGGCGGTATGATGGTTGATAATGCCACAATGGAAACCTATACCAACAAGCTCCTTAACTCCTGGCTTGAACTCATTGATAATGACACACTCCTTGAAGAACAGTATGATATAGTAACGGGTTCGTGGCCCAATAATTACAATGAAGTTGTTCTTATTGTTGATAAAAACAACGAAATCAGCGATATAGCCATTCAGGGTCTCGGTTTTGCAACAATGAACGATATGATGGAAGGCTTTATGGCTATGTCTCAGGGTCAGGAATATGTTGCAAAGACCTATGAGTTTGAATACAGCGAAATCATTGGCAGAGAATTCAAGATTGTTCTTGAACCCGATTATTACGCTTATGATGAAGCAACAAAAACTTATATTGATAAACACAACGACGAAGAATACGTCAAGAACCTTATCGCAAACGGCGAAACAATTAAGGTTGTAGGTATCGTCAGACCTGCAGAAGGTTCGCTTATGGTTGCAACAACAGGTTCAATCGGTTATACGGCAGCTCTCACAGAGCACGTTATTAACAGAACAAACGAAGTTGAAATTGTTAAACAGCAGAAAGCAAACCCCGAGATTGACGTTTTCACGGGTCTGCCTTTTGAAAAGCCCGAAGAGGTTGCTCCCGAGGCAGAAGCTCCTGTTGCCGATGTTCCTGCCGCAGAGCAGACACCTGCCGCTGAAGCAGTCAGCCTTGACCCGCAGATTGACCCTGCAATCGCTCCTGTAGATGACGTTAAGGCAAGCGCAATGGTTGCAAACGGCAATGCACCTGCCACATCGTTCACCGCGACGCTTTCGGCAGAAGAAATCTATGCTTTGATTGACGAAAACTATGAAGGTCAGCAGAGAGACGATATCGTAAGAATGGTTGACCTCTTCCTTCAGAGCAACCGCACCAAAGAAGAAAAAGAAGAGCTTGCAACTCTGCTCGGTCCCACACTCAACATTCCAGGCATGGGCGAAATGAGCAGTTCGCAGGCGGTTGATATGATGGGCTTGCTTGGCAAGAATGAGAAGCTTGATATTCTCACGGGTATGATAAACGGTGACTACGGCGAAATTCTTCCGCCTCCCAACAAAAACCAGACGCCTGACGTGCCCGTTGACCCCGAAAATCCCGATGCTCCCGTAACTCCCGAAGTTCCTGTTGAGCC
>JAFXJO010000029.1 GCA_017532185.1 Clostridia bacterium
GAATACCGCTTAAAAGTCCGTATGTTGCAAGTTCAAATGCCATTGCAACCGCAACGGGGAAAAGAGGCGGCATTCCGAGGGTCAACGAGCGAAGCAACGGTGCCGCAAAGCCAACAATCAATCCCCACGGCGCGCCGCAGACAAATCCGCAAACGATGACGGGTATGTGCATATGGCAAAGCATTGAACCTATCTGAGGCACCTGACCTGTCAGAAACGGCATAACGTAAGCAAGAGCAAGAAACATTGCCGCAAGCGCGAGATTAACCAAACTGTTTTGTTTTTTCATAGAAGAATCCTTTCTGCATACAAAAAGGCGCAGTTCCTCTTCAGAGAAACAGACGCCTTCTTAGCATTAAACATATTAAATTTATAATCAAATCAGAAAGGAACTTCTGTTCCGACGTTATTCTTCTGAATAACAAATAAACTATACAACAGAATACGATTTATTTCAAGTGTTTATTTATTATTTTGTCAAGTTTTGCAAGAGCATCTTCGATAAGCGATGTCAGGGTAAGATTTGTAACTCCCGCAACAAGGTTTTCGCATTTGTTTATGGGAATGAGAATGCGCACCGCATCGCTCTGCCCCACAGCTTTTGCGGCGTCGGGTGTAATTTCGCCGAGCAGCGCATCAGCAATAACAATTCCAATCGGTCCGATAATAACATCAGCCTTACGGCAAGCAACTATTATGGGATTTTCGCCTGTTGCAGCTTTCTTTGCTCCCGATTTTACCATTGCGGTTGTTGCGGCGGCGTTTGTGCCGACAGCGGTTAAATCAATATCGGGGTAACGGCTGATAACCGCCTTTATAATCTGACTTCCGAGCTGACCGCCCTGACCGTCAATGATTAATACGTTCATTTCCTTACTCCTTGTTTTATATATTTCTGTTTGATGATTTGATTATACCACTCAACCAAATAAAAAAGCAACAGTTTCAGCAACACTGTTTCTGCTAAATAAAATATGCTTTGGATTTTTGAACAGCATAATAATTATTTTATCGGGTTTTCGTACTTTTAACTTTAATTCCTGAATAGTCCGAAAAACAAAAACACCAAGTTGAAAACTCGGTGCTTTTGTCAAAGATTGGGGTAGATAGTTTGAATAAGACTAATATTTATTTTAAGATTGAAACGGCATCGGAGATTGTTTTTTCCATTGCTTCTCTGCCGTATTTATCAACTTCGGATTTGTTCTTTTCGCCGTGAGTCAGGCATCCTGCGCCGCCGATACATCCGCCGACGCAAGCCATACCTTCAATGAAATTAGCATCGAGAACGTTCTTGCTCTTTTTGAGAAGTGCAAGCTTGCAGGCTTCAATTCCGTCGCAGACTGCAGGCTTGAGGTCGAACTCGATATTCTGCTCTTTCATTGCTTGAGCAACGGCATCTGAAAGACCTCCGCTTCTTGCAAAAATTCTGCCGAAATACGATGCGTTATCAAGCACGTCTTCATCAAGAGTTGTGATGTCAATATCCTTACTGTCAAAGAGTGCCTGAAGCTCTTCAAAGGTCAGAACGCTGTCAACGTAAGGCTTGACGGATTCAAGCTGAGCCTCTGCTTTCTTTGCTGTGCAAGGTCCGATGAAAACAACCTTTGCACCTTCATCGGTTTCTTTTATGTACTTCGCAAGAGCCGCCATGGGTGAAAGATTATGCGAAATATGATCTGCAAGCTGAGGAAATGCAGACTTCACATAAGAAACAAATGCAGGGCAGCAGGAACTTGTGAGGAAGCCTTTTTCTGCAAGCTCTTTTGATTCTGCCATTGCAACCATATCTGCGCCGAGCGCCGCTTCAACAACGGTAAAGAATCCGAGTTCTTTGAGTCCGCTGATAACCTGACCGAGCTTTGCATAGGTAAACTGGCTTGAAATTGACGGAGCAACAACTGCATAAACCTTGTATTTTTTGTTTTCTTCGCTCTTTTTGATGATGTCGATAACGTTTACC
>JAFXJO010000030.1 GCA_017532185.1 Clostridia bacterium
CGTCAAAGAGAATTTCGCCCTCCCACGGCTGATAAAGGCCTGAAATAAGTTTTGAAAGCGTTGATTTGCCGCAGCCCGAAGCACCAACAAACGCAACCCTGCTGCCTGGTTTTAAAGTCAGGTTGAAATCTTTTATCAACGGGGCTCCGAGTTTCGAATATCCGAAGGTAAGGTTTTTGATTTCCATTTCACCCGTGAGTTTGCTGTAAACCTTGTTTTCGTCAAAAACACTGTTTTCGCACGCAATATCATCAGGATACCTCATAACGTCTTCAATGCGTTCCATCTCCGTTCTCATTTCCTGCACAGTCTGACCTGCGTTAATAAGTTCTGATGCAGGGCTGATAAACGATGAGAGCATGCCTTGAAACGCCATTATCATACCAACAGTGAACTGACCGTTAAACGTGAGGTAAACGCCGACCGTCATAACAGCCGTGTTTGTGAAAACCGAAACTATTTGCGGAATAAGACCTATAATATTGTTAATCTTTGAAAACTTTACAGTTTGCGCATTGACACTTGCCTGATATCCCAACCACTTTTCAAAAAAGCCGTTTTCCGCACCGCTTGCCTTGATTGTTTCTATCATCTCAATTCCTGCAACAGACGTGCTCGCAAGTTTTCCGCTGTCACGGGACAGAACACGGGTTGAATTGATTCTCTTTGCAGAGATTATTCTTGACATAAAAACGTCAATAGCAATCGAAAACAGGCCTATCATTGTCAGTATAACGCTGTATCTTATCATCACAACGAAATAGAAAACCATCATAAACGCATCAATTGCAAGAGGTGCAACCGTCGATATCAGACTGTTTGATACCGATGCGTTGGAGTTTTTTCTGATCTGAATATCGCCTGCCATACGCTGCGAAAAGAATTCCATAGGCAGATGAAGAACCTTCCACATAAAAGTGGTGTTGCCGACGGCGGCTATTTTTGCGTTGATTCTTGCAGAATAAATTGCCTGAATCAAAGAAACCGTAAGCTGTATTACGGTTAGTGCCGCCAGACCCCAGATGAACGGCATAAACCATTCGGGATTTTTGCCTGTCAGCAGACGGTCCATAAAAACTCTGGAAAACGCAGGGTAAATTATACCTATAAGCGAAGCGATAACCGTTGTGATTATTGTGAAGGCAACCGCAACCCCTGCACCTTTGAGCCTCTTCTTTGCAAAATCAAACACGCTGTCGGGTTTACCTCCGGGCTCAAAGGTTTCTGACGGCTCAAACATAAGGCAAATGCCCGTGAAGGATTTGTCGAAGACTTCCATCGTCACGGAATACGTTCCTTTTGCAGGGTCATTCAGCACCGCCTTATTGCCCCTGAACCCGTTGAGAACGAGAAAGTGATTGAAATTCCAATGAATTATGCAAGGGAATTTGCCGTTCTTTTTTAAATCTTCGGGCTCATAACGGTAGCCTTTGGCGGTAAGTCCGTAGCTTCTGGCGGCCTTAAGCAAATTTTTTGCGTTAGAGCCATCGCGGGAAACTCCGCAGTCTGCACGCACCTGCTCGAGAGGAGTCCATTTTTCATAATATGCAAGTATCATTGCAAGCGATGCTGCACCGCATTCAAGCGCCTCCATCTGCATTATAATGGGAACTTTCGCCGCGCCCGTTGTTACAGGCTGTTTAATCGGTTTTTCCTTTTTTCTCATAACCGACACCTCAATTTATAACGAAAGACATCGGTGAAACGCTTTCAACCACAATATCCACGCCGTGTATTCCGTCATCAGCTTCGCCGCTGACGGCAACGGGATACACCCATTCACCGATTTTAAGTTTGCCGATATGGAGCGCATATTCGGGGAAGTCATCGCCGACGGCAACAGGCTGACCGGCAATATCGGTTATCTCACATTCACTGTTGCCTATGGTAACCTTCATACCCTCCTGAATTTGCTCAATATCCGATTCCCTGACATATACGGTTATCTCTGAATTTTCAACAACCGCAACCGTTGTAACCGTGGTATCAAGATGCCCCAGAACACCCCATACACAAACGCCGATAAGAAGAAGCACAATGGCGGCAAGAATCATCCATACGCCCGGATTTGATACCCTTATATATTCGTTAAGCTGTTCAGGCGAAGAAACCTTTTCTATACTCTTTTTTCTGAATAACTGTTCATTCATGGCATTTTATCCTTTCTTCGCCGCAACATCTTCAAATGCTGCATCATTTACTTTTTCTGCATATTCAATAAATTCTTTCAATATCCGCTGACCGATTGCACGGTAATCCATCTCAAGCGCCCTTGCAATTTTCGTTTTCCGTGTTTCTTCGGGCACGCCGTATATACTCATTATCTGATTCAGTGCGCCCGAAATCCTGACGTCGAGCGGAGCTGAATTCTCCGTTGTCATAAGAGTTGCATATTCAACACCCGAAACGAGTGTTTCGGCTTCAATATACTGATATTCCGTCCAATTTTCACAGTAATCGGCATAAACCTTCTTTGACCTTTCAAGGTCGTTTTTGCGTATGATTTCAAGTGTCATCGGTCTTTGATATGCGGAAACAAAAAGTCCTTTGCAATTTCATTTTCCTCACAAGCCGCCGCCATCGACATAAGCTCAAGGCAGATTGACATAACCGAGCCTGTGCTGTCATCAGTTTCATTTTCC
>JAFXJO010000031.1 GCA_017532185.1 Clostridia bacterium
AACGTAATTATGGCCGAGGCTCCAGTCATAAATTGTTTCTGCAACTTCGCCGCAAACAGAGCAGTATCTGACACTGATTTTTCTCTGTGTGCAGGTTGCAGGCTGAATAACAACCGCATTTCTCTCCGCCGTATGACCGTTTCGGGGAATTTCGTTGATATGCTGATAGCCGCATTCGCAGGCGATTGTTTCAGCACCCTTTTCGGTGCAGGTGGGGTCGGTTACGGTGATTTCAGAATTAAGATGAGTACCTTCGGAAGCAACGAAAAATTTCTTCTCAGCGTTTTTAATCAAGAAATTTTTATAATCCGCTTCGCCTGCAAAATCAATCTGCACAAAATCCGCCATACCGCCGCCGTAGTTGATTGTCATATCGGGATTTGTGCCGAGAGCGTTTTTGCCGATTTTCTTGACTGATAAGGGAATATACTTATTTGAAAGCATATCGTTGAAATCGAGAGCATACGGAGCGATTTCCGTTACACCCTCAGGCACAACAAAGCAAGCCTGCTTGTTGCCTGCAGGGTAAGCCACAAGTTTGGTGTTATCCTTATAGAGTGCGCCGTATTCGTCGGTACTGAAATGCTTATTACCTGAGACCACATAGAATTCTTCAAGCTTCGGGCAGGCATTGAAAGCACCGTCACCAACAGTTACAAGAGTTGAGGGGAGCTCAACCGATTCAATGTTTTTCCAAGAGAACACGCCTTCTGCAATAACGGTTACACCTTCAGGGATTCTAAAGCCGTTTCCGCCGACGTCTTTTGATGCAAGCAAACAACCGTTGCGGATAATAAGTTTTGTATCATCATAGCACGCATCGTTTTCAACCAAACTTGAATACTGGAAAACGTCCTTGCCGATATAGCCTATGCCGCTGTTAAGCTCAACGTTTTGGAGCCTGTAGCAATAACGGAAAGCACGGTCACCGATATATTCAACGCCGGTTAAGATTTTAAGTGTTTCAAGCTTGCTGCAACTGCTGAAAGCATCAGCTTCAATTGTTTTCAGATTTTCGATAATTGAAAGCTTTTTAAGATAGTAGTTACCCGAGAAAGCTCTTGAAACAACGGTTTCAACGGAAATGGGAACAACAAATTCAGTTGCAGTTTTTGCATTGGGATAAACAAGAAGTGCGGTCAGTTTTTTGTTATAAAGAACGCCCTCAAACGAACTGTAGTTTGCGTTGGCTGATGCAACGTAAATTGTATTGAGCGTGTTTATATCTCCGAGACCCGAGCCGCTGTCGATGTTTTCAACAGTTGAGGGAATGTGAACGCTTGTGCATTTGCAAAGGTCAAAGGCACCGTCTGCAATTGACGAAACAACAAAGCCACCGATTGTTTCGGGGATAGAAAGGTCACCTGTTACAAACGAAGGACAGATCACTATTTCTGCCTTGCCGTCAACTATTCTGTAAGTAAAGCCGTTCTCGGAATATTCGCCGTTGGTTTTTTCAAATTCGGTTTCATAGCCGCAAGAGCAGGTCGCTTTTAAATCGGTCTTTGTGAGAACTGTATGAGGTTCGTCAGAATAGGAACTGAATCTGACGTTGGCTGAATGAGCCGCATTGGGCAAATCACCGTAACCGGGGTCAAGATGATTGACCGAATCCCAGTTTCTTTTTTCGCCCTGATAGTGAATATCGGTTACGTTATCGCCGCCGAGAGCGTAGTTGCCGAGTTGAACTTCAGCAGGAATATAGAAATTTCTGACAGGACTGCCGTAGAATGCGTAAGAAGCAACTTCGTTCACCTGATTTAAAACGTAGCAGGTCAGGAATCTGCCGTTGGGATAGCTGACAAGAATGTTGCCTTGTTTGAGAACACCGTAAGCATCCGTTGTAAATATGCCGGTATTGCCAACGTCAAAGTTTTTGAGGTTTGCACAGCGGTAAAAGGGGTTGACCGACATATTGAAAACGCTGCTCGGAATATAAACCTCTTCAAGCGAATCCCAATCGAATGCGCCGCCCGCAACAACGTTCGTGCCCTCTTTGATTGCATAATATTCACGGTCATATTCGGGCAGAGAAGTGATAAGGTAATTGTTATGGTATAGAACGCCGTCCAAGTCATAATTGGATAAATCGTTTGTGAAAGCGGTGTTTTCAAATGCATCGGAGCCGAATGACATAAAACCGCTGCCAAGTTCAAGGTCGATATCGTAGAGCTTTTCGCAGTTGGCAAAGGCTTTTTCGCCAATGGCAAGACAATTTTCAACAGTTATTTTTTTGAGATTCTTCGCGCCGTAGAAGGCGTAATTATCGATTGCCGTATACTGACAACCCGTAATCGCGAATTCCTCGAGATTATTAACCTCGCAAAACGCAAATGCAGAAACACCGTAAACCAAGCCGCCGTTGATTTTAAAAGTTTTTTCTGGTGCGTTTTTGGGATAAGCAAAAAGCATACTGAATCCGTAAGTTGACTTATATAAAATTCCGTTATTTGCATGGTATTCGGAGTTTGATGCGTTTGAATTCGGGTTAGTGTAATACGCCTCAAGATTGGGCATATCGTAAGCAAAGGCTTCGGGATGGATTTCCACGATACTCGCAGAAATCATAACCGAAGTACACTGGCTTCCTCTGAAAGCCTCTTTGCCGATTTCGGTTACGGGATAGCCGCCAAGAGTTTCGGGAATTTCAATCTGACCTGTAAACGAAAGGTCAAGATAATCTGTAATGATCGCATGGCCGTCAACGATTTCATAAACGAATCCGTTTTCTTCAAGAGCTGCTTCGTCTGCGGTTGCAACAACGCTAAACGCACCTGCAAGCGAGCCAAACATCATAATAAATGCAAGAAAAAATGATAATGCTTTTTTCATAGATTTACCTCCTTTTTATGGGGCTTTGCCGATTAAAGCTCGGCTTCAAATTTGTATGTATTTCCGCCTTGGGCAACCGCACCGATGTCACCGTAAACGCCTGCCATCGGCTCATAACCCTTTGCCTGAACAGCGGTCACGATATATTCTCGCGATAACGTTGCGCCTGCATCAACCTCAATATTAATTGTATCAACAACCGAACCGTCAAAGTCAATAATATCAATGCTGACTGTTGCTTTAGCCTGTGTTGTTGGCTGTGCGGTAGTCGGTTGAGTTACAGGCTGTGTTGTTGGTTGGGTTGTTGGCTGTGCAGTTGTCGGTGTTGTTGCGGGTTGGGTTGTTGTTTCATTCCGTGTTGTTACAGGTCTTTGAGTTGTTGGCTGCGCCGTTGTGCGCTCGGGCTTGCTTGTCCTGACGGCGCTTGTGTTTTCTCTGCTTGTTGCTTCGGTTGTTTCCGACGGTATCACAATCGGCAAAGTAAGCTCGTTGAAAACGTATTCTGTTGTCACAACCGACGTTGTAACTTCTTCACGGTAAGCGGTTGTTTCCTCTTCGGCTGCGTTTTTAACAACGGTAACAACGCCTGCCGTTGAGCCTCCGATAACCGCCGTTGCCGCTACACCTACCGCAATTTTTTGCGCTATGGAAAATGCCGCAACTTTAGCCGCCACAGCACCGCTTGCGCTTGCCGCAGTTGTTGCCGTTGAAGCCGCAGTTGTTGCCGTTGCCGCGGTTGCCGTTACCGTTGATGCGCCTGCAGCGGCAGTTGTTGCGCTTGCCGCCGTACCTGCAAGAATTTCCGCAGAAGCCGCACTTGCAAGGAACGCCGCAGAAGCGGTAACGGAAGTTTTATTGAGAGCCCATACAAGCAATCCGCCCAGAGCCGCGCCGTAAAGAACGTTTCCGTTCTTTTCAAATTTGTTTTTCAAATCTTTTCTCGCGGTATAAAGTCTGTTTTTAACAGTGCTTTCAGGAACTTCGATGCTTTCGGCAATTTCTTTGACGCTCATATCGCCGAAATACATCATCATAATGCAGGCTCGTTTTTCGTCGGTCAGCTCATCGATTGCCGCCATAACCTCAAGCCGCAATTCTTCCTGGTCAAGGTTTTTTTCAGGGCTGAATTCAACTTTATCTTCGGGTATTTCTTCAAAAACAGTTTCGCCCTCATCCTCAAAAACAAGGCGGTTTTTGCTCTTGAGCAAATCCTTGCTCTTGTTTGAAACAATCTTTAAAAACCACGACGTGATATTCTGTGAAGTATCAATTTCACCGATTTTCTCAAAAGCTTTCATATAGCTTTCCTGCAGAATATCCTCTGCATCATGCTCATTCTGCGTGATTTTCAGCGCAACAAAATATGCCTTGGAGCTTGTTAATTTATAAAACTCTTCAAATGCGGATTGATTGCCTTTTTGTATCTGCTTGATAAGACGGGCAATTTTTTTATTACTTTCTTTCATTTTCTCACCTTCAATCACACAGAATTTACCATAGTATGATTATACCATACATCTGTCCGTGTTCAAGCAAATACATTATTTCCCTGCAAAGCCGATTTCTCCAAACCGCAGCTTTGTTTTTCACCGCCGAGATAAACGATCCCCTTTTTGATTGCGGTTCGCAGATAGTTGCAGGGAGCATCAAATTTTTCAGCATAGATAAAAGTTGCTTCATCGCCGACAATCATCTCCGCCACAACGGTTTTCGCCTTTTCGTTCACCTTAATATCCAACGAATGCACGCCGTCAAGATTGACTCTTGAAGTTTTTACATCAATGCTCATTTCACACCTCCGTTTCAGTCCTTTCACTACTATTACGATTGAAACGGCGAGTTGGTCTATGGAATATTAAAAAAACATAAAAAAAGACGTATCCGCGAACGGATACGCCTTTTGAAGCTTTATTGAGTTAAGGGAATATCCTGACAAGGAATGAAACGATTCTTGCAAAGAAGTTTTCGATTGCCGCTATCAGCTTTTCAAAGAAGGTGGGTTCTTTTGCTTCTTCGGAAATAACGAATGAGGTTGTGGTATAGCCCGAATAGTTGCCGATGCCTGTAACCTTAACCGTTGCTGTGCCTTCTTCGGTATTGTTGTAGTAGGTTACTGTGTAATCCTTGCCTTCAACAAGATACTTTGTGCCGTCGGTTACGGTCAGTTTGGGTGTAACGGCTTCGCCTGTGTAAGGCTGGTCATCGATAGGAGCAACTGTGACTCCAATGATGCTCTTTGTGACGATTGTGAAATTTGCT
>JAFXJO010000032.1 GCA_017532185.1 Clostridia bacterium
ATGGGCAGGAGAATTATGAAAGCTCCGTTCATCACGGTGAACAGTTGGAATGAATGGACAGAAACGAGCTATCTCGAGCCTGATGATCTTTACGGTTACGGATATCTTGAAGCAATTAAAGAAGTTTTTGGCGAATGATTTTTAATCCCCCGTCCGAGATATGTCGAACGGGGGTTGTGTTTTAGAACTATTATTTAATATTTTTTTAGTTCGGCAATTTTGGCTTCAATGTCAGTACTATATTTGACAACATTGTAAATAATTCCTTTGCTACCGTTGTTACCTTGGTGGTGAAGTACGCCACTCTTTGGCATACTCATATAATCGCCATATGTTTCTTCAAGATATTTATGGCAATCGTTTGGAACTTTAAAAGGATAGCCCTCAAATTCCATTTCCCTTAGAGGAAATATAGTGTTGTTTGAATAAACGGTTCTGTCCGAACAGAACTCGGGGTTATGGTACCACAAGGGAGAGGTGTTGCTAGGTAAACCAATAATTTCATGCTTTTTTTCTTTGAGAGAAGAAGCAGGCAACCTTTCGTTTTTTACATAATATTTTCTAAATTCAATAGTTTTATCGCGTAATTCATCATACGATTTAACGCTGTTTTCATCAACATTGTCCATAGGGAAAATATCCATTATCAATCCGGATTTCCATATACTGATGGCTATACGCTTATCGTTGCGAGCAGTTACGTCGATGCCGTATTTTTTTAGTTTTTCCGGAAGTATTTCACTTGCTATATTATATTCCTCTCGCGTCATTGCAATGTCAAGGTCGTCATCCCACGGTATATACCCTTTGTGCCTGACTGCGCCGAGAAGCGTACCATAATCAAGCCAATAGCGCAGATTATTTTCTTCAAGGGTACGACAGACAATTCTCAAAAGTTCTCCACCTGCTGTCTGACATTGTCTTAACAATCCGGTAGCTTTTGGAAAGGTAGTTATATCGATGCCTTTATTGATTATATATTCAATAGTATTGAGACGTTCTTCAAGTTCATCCCAACCGCACATTTTTCTGAAAAAAGGTTGAAATATTTTTATTCTAATTAGTTCGATAATGTTTTTAAATCTTTTCTTCATCAGTATCACACTCCACATTCAATTTACAACAAAAACATATACTTGTCAAGCAAGGAAGGATAAGTTTACTTGCAATAAATTCCAATCGCTTCAGCGATAAACTCTGCCGTGCCTTTGCCGTTTTTATCGATGTTTGCTTTGAAGCGCTCATCGGCAACGTACATCTGACCAAGCCCTTTGAGGATTTCGGGGGTACAGGTATAGAAATTTTCGGTAATATATGATTGAAGCTTTTTAACAAGTGTCTGTGCCGTCTCGCTTTCGGGAGAGTCACTGCCTTTTATCAACGCAAACTCTGCGAGCACCGCGTTCAGTCCGTCGCTGACATTGTTCCATTTATCGGCGGAATAGCCTGCGGTTTTTTGCTCGCTTTCTTTATAAGCGTCTGTGTTGCCCCAACGCTGTTTTACTTCCTCGGCATAACGGTTGCGCGCGGTTTCATATTCGTTATTGTTAAACGTGTTCATCGGTGTTTCTCCTTTTTCGGCCTGGTCAAGGGCATTAATCAGCCTTTCCAGCCTTTCTTTTTTGAGGGTAAGCAATTCTTTTTGTTTGCGGATTGCTTCGGATTTATCGTAATCGGGTGAAGAAAGGATTTGAGCAATTGTTTTCAGCGGAAAATCAAGCTCACGGTAAAAGAGAATTTCAACCATTCGCTCAAGTGATTTTTCGTTATAATCCCTGTAGCCGTTTTGTTCGTCAACAAAGGCAGGCTTCAGAAGACCGATTTCGTCATAATAATGCAGCGTGCGCACGCTGACTCCCGTAAGAGCCGCAAACTCCTTGATATGCATTTCATCACCTCTGATATCATTATAAACCATAACGTAACGTAAGAGTCAAGGGGTGTTTTGCATTTTTATCCGAATGGATTGGTTTTGTTTGTTGATTTAATATAACAGTTATGATATAATCCAAAGAAAATATCACAGACTATGAGAGGCTTGTTTTTATGAACGTTTTTTCGGTTTTTTATTTATTGGCAAGCAAAGCGTTTAAGCTTATTCTTTCGCTTTTGCTCGCTATTGAGGGTACAATCGGAGGCTGTTTTGACTTTGCGTTTATTATGCTCGATATGGATTACGTTGCACCTGCTCCCGTTTTTTCAACAGGCTATAAAACGGAAGATGATGTAACGGTCAACGGTGATTTCTATGTAAGCACAAACGGCAACGATGCAAACATTGGCACGAAAGACGCTCCGTTTCTTACGCTTGAAAAAGCGGTTGAAGCTGTAAGAAACACAGATAAGACAGAGAAAAACGGAATAACGGTCTGCATTGAAGGCGGCGAATACCGCGTTTCATCGCTCACTTTTACAAAAGAAGATTCGGGTACTGCAGAATGCCCGATAACCTACTGTTCATATGACGGAGAAGTCATTCTTAACGGCGGCAAGAATCTTGAGCCATTTGTTTTTAATGCTGTTACAGATGAATCTGTTCTGGCAAGGCTTTCAGATGATGCCAAGAAAAACGTTCTCTGCACAGACCTCACAAAGTTTGGGTTGAACGCAGATGATTGGGGCAAACTTTATCCCGTTGGTAAATACGGCACGCAGGCAAACTATGACGGTGATACAGAAGGTCCCGTTCCCTGCAATTTGTATTTTAACGGAAATCCTCTGACTACAGCACGTTACCCCAATGACGGATTCCTGAACACGGTTGAAATTATTCGCGAGGGCGAGGGCGAAGAAAGCTCAACAAGCAATCACCAGAAAGTGGATGGCTGGGCAGATTTGCGCAACCCCGAAACAACAATTTTCACGGTTGATGAAGATACCGCCGAGAGACTCAATTCCTATGAGTCGCTTGAAAACGTGTGGCTCTGGACTGCTCTTATCTATGAATGGGCAGACACAACGGTTCCTCTCAAAAGCTTTGATTACGCAGCAAGAACGCTTGAACCTGCTTACGTGAGCAAATACGGCGCTGTGCCCGGTTCAACTTATTATATTTTTAACGTAATAGAAGAGCTTGATGCCGCAGGCGAATGGTATCTTGACCGTGAGAACGGTATACTTTACATATATCCTCCCGAAGAAATTGATGGTGCAAAAATAACAATTTCTCTCTCAACGGAAGATATGATAACTGTTGACGGCGCGGAGCATTTGATTTTTGACGGTCTTACAGTCAGCGGAACCCGCGGCAACGGTATGGTTATAAAGAGCAATAACGTTACGGTTAAAAACTGCCTGATTTCCGAGATTTCGGGCAACGGCGTTATGGTTGACGGTTATTATAATAAGGTTACGGATTGCGAATTTGCACATATCGGCGCCACCGCGGTTGAAATCAGAGGCGGTGATTTTGAAACGCTTACTCCCGGTGAAAACCGCGTTGAAAATTGCCTTATCCACGATTTTTCCGAGGTTTCGATAACCGAAGGTCAGGGCGTTAACCTTGGCGGTGTTGGCAACGTATGCGCGCACAATGAAATTTATAATGCTCCGCAGCAGGCCATCTGGTACGGCGGTAACAGCAACTTGATTGAATATAACAACATTCACCATGTTGCGCTTCTGTCTCACGATACAGGAGCAATCTATACGGGAAGACGTTGGGACGAGGTTGGAACGGTTATCCGCTATAATGCTATCTGGAACATCGGCGGAAACGGATATAATCCTCACGGAATTTATTTTGATGACGGCACATCGGGCCAGACAGCTTACGGCAATCTGATTTTGAATAGCGGCGGCTACGGATTCTTGATTGGCGGCGGCAGAAATCACAACGTCAGCAATAATCTTATCATAAATTGCAGCACCGCTATCGTTTATGATGACCGTTCGAGAAGAACTCTTGTTGAACCGGATTATTGGTTTGAACACAGCCACGAAGGTTATGATATGCACCGAAATCTGCTTGTTTCGCCATGGAAGAGCGAAGCGTGGCAAACCGCTTATCCTTATATGTCGGAATGGTCGCTTGATTACAGCGACGTTGAAAACCCCGATTTCATCGCAAACCCGACAGGCAGCAAAATTGTTGGTAACGTTGTTGTTAACCGCAAAGGGAATATCGGCAGAATCGAAGAAAGCGTTTATAAATACAGCGATATCTCAGGTAATGACGTTTATTTGCTCGGTGTGATAAACAACGTGTTTGAAGATATTGATGCGGGCAACTATGAGGTCAAAAATATCGAAAAAATCAGAAAAACAATACCTGATTTTGAAAATATTCCTTTTGACAAAATCGGCAGAATGAACTGAATGCTTTAAGAGAAAACGGTGGTAAAAATGATTTCGCGGATAATTGCGTTGTTGATGAGCCTTGTTTCGCTTTTCAACGTTCCGTTTGCGCAGATTTCTGCCAAAACGGAGCTGAAAAAAGAGCTTGACAAGGGTTTTTATGAAAGCCCGTATATCGTACGTACGCTTGAAGATATAACCGTAAACGGCATATCGGTTGAAGAGTACGGTGTTTTTATTCCCGACGGTGATATTTATTCCAATGCCGCGCAGACGCTTTGCGATGAGATTTATGAGGCTTGCGGCAAAAAACTTTCTGCATCCGCAACTGAAAAAGCTTTTGTAATTAACGAAGCGCTGAACGATACCGATGCTTTCAGCCTTAAGGTGGAAAACGGAAAGGTTTATATCACAGGAAGTTCAAAGGTTGGTATTTCGAGAGGAATAACTGCGTTTGCAGATGAGGTTTTGCTTAATGCACAGGGCAGTTATGATTTCAAAGACGGCTATGAATTCAGCAAGATTTTTGCGGATTACGTAACCTATGAGGATTTCGGTGCCGTCGGTGACGGTGAAACGGATGATTTTGAAGCAATCGTGAAAACCCACGAATATGCAAACGCAAACGGATTAAGTGTTTTTGCCAACGAAACCGCAACCTATTATATCGGCGGTGCGGATATGACCGCCTGCATTATGACCGATACTGATTGGTCAACCGCGCGTTTTATAATCGATGATACTCAAGTTGAAAACAGAAGTGCATGGGTATTCAACGTTGCGCCTTCGCAGGGCGCTGTGAGCATAACGGATAAGGTTTCACCGCTTAAAATTGATGCGGATAATATCGGCACCTCGCTTGACTGTAAGAGTCTTGTTGTGCTTACGGATTCCAACGTTAAGCGATATATCCGCAAGGGCGCAAATCAGAATTCGGGCAGCAATCAGACCGACGTTATTCTTGTTGATGAAGACGGTGACATTTCGCCTGATACTCCGCTTATCTGGGATTTTGATGCAATAACCTACGCAACTGCTTATCCCGTTGATGCCGAAAAGCTGAACGTAAAGGGCGGCAGATTCACAACCGTTGCCAATAACGCCGCTTCGGAATATAACTATTATGCAAGAGGCATCCTCGTAAGGCGTTCCAATACCGTTATTGACGGAATATATCACGATATCATAAACGAGGGCGAAACGGGCGCGCCGTATTCAGCTTTTATGAGTCTTTCTTGCTGTGCCGACGTAACGGTTAAAAATTCAACCTTTACGGGTCACAAAAAATACGTTACAACAGGTTCTGCAGGAACAAACGTAACAATGGGTACTTATGATTTGGGCGCGGCAACGGCGGTCAACGCAAAATTTATCAACTGCAACCAGACAAACGATATAACCGATATAGATTATTGGGGCATTGCAGGCACGAACTATTGCAAAAATCTTGTGTATGACGGCTGTGCGCTTTCGCGTTTTGATGCGCATCAGGGAGTTCTTAACGCAACGGTCAAAAACTCCGTTCTCGGTCATCACGGCATAAAGCTGATCGGAAGCGGAACTGCTCTTATTGAGAACACAACCGTTCTGGCAGAAGATTTTATTGACCTTCGCTCTGATTACGGTTCAACCTGGAACGGCGAAATGATTATACGCAACTGCAGGTTTTATCCAACGGGTATCTCGAGCCACATTATAAAAGCGGAAAACTCGGAAGACCATAACTTCGGCTACACCTGCTATCTGCCTCAGAAGGTTGAGGTTGACGGCTTTTACGTTCACAGAATCGGAAACAGTTATCTTTTCAGCAAGGTTAACCCGAAGCATAATTCTGATTTATATAACGCGGAGTGTCCTGTTGTTTCTCCGCAGGAAATAACTGTTAATAATTTCAGCAACCTGATTTTCGGCAACCTTTCGGTTTCCAAAAATAAAGCGATATTCAAGGTCGAGATAACAGAATAACGAATAAAAACCCCTCCTTGTATTTGGCGATGCCGTTACAGGGAGGGGTTATGTTTATAAGCATTGAAAACCTGACTTGGTTTTGCTTAAATTATGTTCTGAAAATAAAACTTTCGTTAGCAAAGCGAAGCTGAGTGCCTGCGAATATTTCAATCTCCGTATGGGGAGGAATGATTTTGCCGTCAACAAAAGTTTTGTTTGTGGAGTTATTGTCTACAATAAAGTATCTGCCGTTTCGCGTAACAATATCGGCGTGATTGCGGCTGATATAAGTGTTATCGCAAATCAGAAAATCGCAGTTTCCGCGCGATGAACCGATTTTGAAAATAGGCTTATCAACCGAAAAGGATTCACCTGTTTTCAAACGTGTAAGGGTTGGGCAAATGCTTCTGTTATACTGACCGTATTGAACATGGGAAGAGGAAGCCTGTTGGCCGC
>JAFXJO010000033.1 GCA_017532185.1 Clostridia bacterium
AAAAACAGATAAAGTTCAGCGTACTCTTGTTATGCTGGTTATGCTTCCGATGTGGATGAGCTTTCTTATCAGAACTTATTCCTGGATGGCGCTGCTTCAGGATACGGGTATAATAAACAGCTTTTTTGCAAAGCTCGGCATTGACCCGATACATATGATAAACACTCCCGGCGCGGTTATTCTTGGTATGGTTTATAACTTTCTGCCCTTTATGATAATGCCGATTTATTCCGTTATGGCAAAGCTTGATTATTCAATGGTTGAAGCTTGCCAGGATTTGGGCGGTAACAGATTTACGGTTATCAGAAGGTGCATTATCCCGATGAGTATGCCCGGCGTTGTTTCGGGCATCACAATGGTTTTTGTTCCCTCGGTAAGCACGTTTTATATTTCGCAGAAACTCGGCGGCGGTTCGTTTGACCTCATCGGTGACGTTATCGAAAGACAGTTTCAGCAGTCTTATAACTACAACCTCGGCGCGGCGATTTCGCTTGTGCTGATGGTGCTTATCCTTCTCAGTATGGCGGTTATGAACCGATTCACGGAAGATGAGGAGGGTATGGTTATATGAAAATATTTTCAAAAATCTATCCTGTTCTTGTTTTTCTTTTTCTCTATGCACCCATTCTTGTGCTTGTTATTTTTTCGTTCAACTCATCCTCAAGCACAAGTATGTTTTCAGGCTTCTCATTTCAATGGTATAAAACCCTTTTTGAAGATGAAACAACCTTCAGAGCGCTCTATAACACAATTATCCTTGCTGTTTGCTCATCGCTGATTGCAACGGTGCTCGGCACTGCAGCGGCGGTAGGCATTGATAAGCTCAAAAAAGGTCCTGCTCGCTCGGGCATTATGGCTGTAACAAACATTCCGATGATGAATCCCGAAATCGTAACAGGTATCTCGATGATGCTTCTGTTTGTTTTTGCAGGCAAGCTTGTAAGCAACAGTGCGGTGCTCGGCTTCGGCACAATGCTGATTGCCCATGTTACCTTTAACCTGCCTTACGTTATTCTTAACGTTTTACCAAAGCTTCGCCAGACAGATAAAAATCTTGCGGAAGCTGCGCAGGATTTGGGCTGCAAACCTGTTTTTGCATTCTTCAAGGTTGTGTTGCCTTCGATTATGCCCGGCGTAATCACGGGTCTTATAATGTCATTTACCCTTTCGCTTGATGATTTCATTATCAGCTATTTCACAAGCGGTCCCGGTTTCCAGACTCTTCCGATTGCCATTTTCTCAATGACAAAGAAAAGAGTTAAGCCTGATATGTATGCTCTTTCCGCAATTATCTTTGTCAGCATTCTCGTGCTTCTTATTTTCTATAATATTGCACAGCAGAAGAGCGAAGACAGAGATAAGGGTAAAGAAAAAATATCCGGAAACAAAGGTCTCGGTATTGTCAAAGCTGTTGTTGCGGTTGTTGTTGCCGTTGCAGTTATCGGCGCTCCCGTTGTTATCCGTTTTGTTTCGCAAAAGAAGCAGGCGGCAGGCAGCCTTGAGGGCACAACGCTCTATGTTTATAACTGGGGTGAATATATTTCCGACGGTGTTGACGATACGCTTGACGTTATCAAAGCCTTTGAGGATAAATACGGCATTGACGTTGTTTACGATACGTTTGATAATAACGAAACGATGTATTCAAAGCTCAAGGGCGGCGGTGTTTCCTATGACGTTGTTATTCCCTCTGACTATATGATTGAGAGAATGATATCCGAGGATATGCTTGCAACGCTTGATTATTCAAACATCCCGAACTATAAGTATATTCCCGAGAAATACAAAGGTCTCGGTCATGACCCCACAGACGAATATTCCGTGCCTTACACAGTCGGTATGGTTGGCCTGATTTATAACACAAAGATGATCAGCGCAGTGCCCGACAGCTGGACAGTTCTTTGGGATACCGATTATACGGGTAATATTCTTATGTTCAATAATCCGAGAGATGCTTTTGCAATAGCTCAGAGCATTCTTGATATTGATTATAATACTGAAAATGAAGCAGATTGGAACAGAGCTGCGGCAATTCTCAAGAGTCAGAAAACTGTTTCTCCCACCTATGTCAGCGACGAAATCTTTAATATGATGGAATCGGGCGAGGCGGCGTTTGCTCCTTATTATGCAGGCGATTTTCTCTCAATGCAGGAGAATAATCCTGACCTTGCGCTTGTTTTCCCCAAGGAAGGCGTTAACTTCTTTGTTGACTCAATGTGTATTCTCAAGGACTCCAAAAACAAGCGTGCGGCAGAGCTTTTTATCAACTTTATGCTTGAACCTGAAATAGCTCTTGCAAACGCAGAATATATCTGCTATGCAAGCCCGCATACAGAGGTTTATTCGAATCCCGAATACAGCTATTATCAGAATGAATATCTCTATCCCGAAGATGGAAAATTCAAAACGCAGAATTTCCTTAATCTTTCACCCGAAACTCTTGCGCTTATGAGTTCGCTCTGGGATGACGTAAAGAACTACGTTCCTAACCCCAACGAGGCTGAAGTTGATTTCACGCCTCTGAAAGATTCTGATAACGTCACGGCGTCGACTGAAACGATTATGACTCCCGAAGCCTGGCAATACGTTATTTATATCAGCGTGTTTATTGCCATCTGCCTTGCATACGTTATTTTCAGATATGCGAGAAAGAAATACAGAGAAAACTTTTAAGAAATAAAAAACCGGCTCATAACGAGCCGGTTTTTGCTTTTGTTATATCAACTCAATGTCTGCGTAAATCGCGTTGTGGTCAGAATAGAACTCGCCGTCAATGAGCTTGTTGATAACCTTGAAGTTTACAGGTTTGACAGTTGCTTTATCAACGAAAACAAAGTCGATGATATCGCGGATTTCTTCGGGTCTGAAGCCATGGAAAGTGTATGTATCGTCGCTGTCGGAGGCAAGTGTTCTTGCGTCGCCCATATTTGCGCTTATCATTGTTTCGTAGCAATCAGAACCTTGAGATACGTTGAAATCACCTGTGCAAACAACGGGAACACCGCCGAACGAAGCTGCCTTTTCCTGAATCATCTTTGCACCGTTAATCTGAGCGATTCTGCCGATGTGGTCAAGATGAGTATTGAAATGGATATATTCCTTGCCGCTTGATTTGTGGGTGAGCTTAACGTAGGTTGCAATTCTTGTGCAGGCTGAATCCCAACCCTTTGAGGGAACGTCGGGAGTTTCGGAAATCCAGAAATTACCGCTGTTGCTTGCGGTGAACTCATCTTTCAGATAGAAAACAGCGGAAAATTCACCGTCTTCCTTACCGTCATCTCTGCCGACACCAACGTAATCGTATTCAGGCAGACCTGCCTTAAGCGCATTCATCCAATCAATATGAGCTTCCTGCACGCCGAAGGATGAGGGCTTTGCTTCACGGATAATCTGACAAACAAGGGGGATTCTGTGCTTATAGTTTCTGTGACCTTCTCCCCAGCAGAGAAGGTTGAAAGACATAATTCTGAACATTATTTGTTACCTCCGTTGAAAAACGTCAATTTAACGGTAATCGGGAAATGGTCAGATGCGAGAATATGGTCAACAAAGCCGGAATCGATTTTGCTTGACTCAACTGCCGAAACGTAGCCGTTAACAAAAACAAAGTCAATGGGTTTGGTTGAGAGACTTATAACGTGATAGCCGTGATATGTTGCGTGGTCATCATATTTTTCTGCAAGATATTTTGTGTCTTTAAGACCGCAGGCAAGAAGATTGTTATAGTTTTCGGAACCTTCACTGAGGTTAAAGTCGCCTGTGAAAACAACGGGGATATCGGGTGCGATTTCAGCGATTTTGGCTGATACGAGTTCAACTGATTTTGTGGGAGCTTCTGTGCCGACGTGGTCAAAATGAGCGTTGAAATGGGCGTAAACAAAGCCTGTTTCTTTATCTTTGAGAATTGCATATGAACAGATTCTTTCGCAGGCGGCATCCCAACCTTTTGAGGGTACATCAGGAGTTTCGGAGAGCCAGAAATGACCCTCTTCAACAAGTTCATATTTATCTTTCAGATAAAAAATTGCGCTTGATTCGCCTTTTTCAATGCCGTCTTCTCTGTATTTTGCAACGTAGGCATATTCAGGCATCATTTCTGCTATGGTTTCAACCCAATTTTTGTCTGTTTCCTGGAAGCCGACAGAATCGGGAGCTTTTTCTTTAACTGTGTTAACGATATGAGGAGCTCTTTTTTCAACAGCTCTCAGACCGTCGCCGCTGATTTTAACGTTATAGCTCATAACGGTGAAATCCTGTGTTTTTGCGGCTTCTGCGATGGGGTTGGGGTTGACGTTTGTGAGTTTAAGGTCAGGTGTTGTGCCTGCGGGAGGTACGGGGGAGAAGAGCGAGATAATTGACATAATAAAAGCGATAAACGCTTGCATTGCTTTAAAATACATATTTCATTTCCTTTCAGTTAAACAGAGTAAGAGTTGAAACAACGGGGTGATGATCTGAAGGATAAATTCCGTTTAGCTTTTCGCGGTCAACTTTGTAGCTTTCAACGCTCTTTACAAAAGCGTTTACAAAAATATAGTCGATGGGATATTCCTTAGCAGTGAGTTCGGAATAACCGTGGAAAGTGCCGCCATTATCTTCTGAACCGGAGAGAACTCTCGAATCGGCAAAACCGCTTGAAAGAACAGATTTATACATATCGCTCTCGATATTCTCGTTAAGGTCACCTGTGAAAACAACGGGCATATCGGGCGCAATTTCAGCAATCTTTGCAGTTACAACGGCAACCGATTCCATTCTTGCGATAACGCCCATATGGTCAAAGTGAGCGTTGAAATGAGCATAGGTGAAACCTGTTTCTTTATCTTTGAGCACTGCATAGGTGCAAACTCTGTTAAACATCGCATCCCAACCCTTTGAAGGCTTTTCAGGAGTTTTGGAGAGCCAGAATGTGCCGCCGTCAACAAGTTCATATTTATCTTTCTTATAGAAGATGGGACTTGCTTCGCCGGCTCTTTTATTGCTTCTGCCGTCACCGATAAAGCCGTAATCGGGGAACATTTCTTTGAGCATTTCATACCATTCAACCGTTACTTCCTGCATTCCGAAAGAATCGGGGTTATACTTCTGAACGTTCTGAAGTATCAAAGGTTTTCTGTTTTCGGGAGATTTTTCGCCTGTGCCGCCCATATAGATGTTGTAGGTCATAACGGTAACGGTCTGTTCAAGCTTTGCTTCGGGCAGATTTTCGGGATTGACGGGGGTAATGGCTGTAGGGGTGTAGAAGATTGAGAGAAAAAAGGTTACCATACTGAAAAACGCTGAGATAATTTTGTCAATCATTTTTGATTTTCCTTTCCTTTCATTGATTTATTTACAGAAAGCTTCCAAGGCTGAAATGTCAAGAACGTCAATATTTTCAGCGTTTGAAATAACTTTCAGAATATCCTTTGCCATTGTGAGAGTGCCGCCTGATTCATTGCTTTCGGAGTTGAGAACGATAATCGGGTCGTGAACACTCAGACGGAGCAGAAACCAACCGTTTCCGCAGGTTTTATCGGTGTTGATGCGTATGCCTTCGTGATTATCTGCGCAGGCGGACCAACCAATGTGATTTTTTGCTTCTTCTTCAAACAGAGCGATGATTTTTTCGCCTTCGGGTCTGAAATCGTCGCAAAGAATCTTAAAACGGAGTTCTTTTTCTTCTTCAGGCTCGCGCAAATCGCCGATCAGGTCTTCAAGGCTCATTCCTTTTTCTGCAAGAGCTGCCGCTTCAATAATGAGCTTTGTTATCAGGTATGCGCCGTCATCGAGAAAATAGTTTTCTGCAAAAGCGGCGTGTCCCGAGGTTTCCATTGCAAGAGGGCAGGGAATTCCGTTTTTGCAAAGTTCAAGCTGCTTGTTGATAACGTTTCTGTAACCTCTCTTAAAGCGCAGGTGAACACCGCCCGAAGCTTTGATAAATTCGGCAAGACCGTCTGATGTTACGCTGTCGGTAACAATCGTGCCGCCCTTGCAGCTATCGAGAGCAACTTTTGAAGCGAGAGCAACAAGACGGTTGCGGTTAATTTCAAAACCGCCTTTGCCAACGCAAGCGGCTCTGTCAACGTCGGTGTCAAAAATTACTCCGAAATCCGCACCTGCATTTTTGGCGGCATTTGAAATACATTCCATAGCTTGTGCGTTTTCGGGATTTGGAGCGTGGTTGGGGAAATTGCCGTCAGGGTCAAGATAAACGCTGCCTTCGGTGTCTGCGCCCAGAGGAGCAAGCACGTCTGTTGCATAAAATCCGCCTACACCGTTGCCTGCATCAACAACGATTTTCATTCCCTTGAGAGGATGCTCTCTGTCAAGCTTGCTGTCAACGCCGTTAATTATCATATTGCGAAGAATTTCGGCATACTTTTTCATAAATGCGCAGGGTATGCATTCACCGTCAAGTACTCCGACGGGGTTATCTGTTTCGCCTGCTTTTTTCAGAATATCTGCAATATCGCTGCCGTCAAGTCCGCCGTCACGGGTGAAAAATTTAAGACCGTTTCTGTCTTTCGGATGATGGCTTGCGGTTATCTGCACAGCACCATCGCATCCCATCTCAACCGTTGTCATAAACATTGCAGGGGTTGAGCAAAGACCGCAATCTGCAACGCTTATGCCGTTTGACGTGAGTGCCTTTATAACGGCTGATTTGATTCTTTCTGCGGAAAGTCTGCTGTCGTGGCCGACGGAAACGTAAAGCTTTTCTTTGCCTGTTTTTGCTTTAAGCCATTCGGCAAATGCAAAAGCTGAACGCATAACCATAATGTCGCTCATAAAAAGGGGATTGGATTCGTCACCGAGCGCATATCCTCTGATATCGCTGCCGCTTTTAAAACGTGAATAATCCATAATCAAGCCTCCTTTGAATAATAGCTGTCTGAGACCTTGAGAAGAAAACGGTACATCGGGGCATATGCCTTATAAGCGTTGCGAAGAATTTCAATAACCGTTTCATCTTCGAGGTCTTTGACGTTACCCGAGAAATTGATGAAATAAAAATCTTTGCAGTTATAGTATTCTTCAAGTCCGAGAGGACATTCGGGCTGAGGTCTTTTATATTGTGCGCCGCAAAGGCGTGCACCTGAATTTTCACAGCTTATTGCCGCTTGAATGAATTCTTCGCTTTCTTCGCGCAGGAATTTTCTGAATTCCGCCATAAGGCCCGGTTCGTTTCCGAAAAAACCGATGCCGTATTCATAAGAATTTGGAGTAACCTCAAGCCACATACAGGGATAGCCGCGCCACTGATGCTTATCGCGCATAAACATTATCCACATATTCTCTCTGTAGAGAGATTTATCTTTGGAATAACGCGTATCCCTGCGGATCCTCGAAACCATTTTGGTCGGAATTGTATTCATAAGAGGGTCAAGTGAAAGCAATTCTTCGCCCAATATGCCTGCAATCTGGCGCATGGGGACGGTCATTTTTGCTTTCAGTTCCTCTTTGTGTTCGTCATAATAAGCCTTTGAGTTGCGGAAGCGGTTATCCGCCATCATAAAGAGAGCTTCGCTTGTTATGCCGTTATATTCCATTTAAATCAGCCCTTCCTTGAGAAGTTTCTGAGCCGCAAGCATAATTGCAGTTTTTGCACTGCTGAAATTGATACCGCCCTGAAGCCATACTGCAAACGGCTCACGCAAAGGTGCATCGGCAGAAAGCTCAATTGAAGAACCCATAATAAATGCACCGGCAGCCATAATTACCTTGCTGTCATATCCGGGCATATCCCAAGGTTCGGGCACAACGTAAGCATCAACGGGTGCACCTGACTGAATTCCCTGGCAGAAAGCAACAAGTCTTTCGGGCGTTTTGAGGCAGAGAGCCTGAATAATATCGTGGCGGCTCTCGTTGCTTGCGGGTGTTACGTCAAAGCCGAAGTCTTCAAACATTGCCGCGGCAAACACAGCCGCTTTAAGTGCACTGCCTACAACGTTGGGTGCGTTGAAAACGCCCATAAACATATTTCTGTTTTCGTCAAGCGAGCAACCAACCTCTTTGCCCAGACCGGGAGTTGTTGCTCTGTAAGCGCAAAGCTCAACAAGCTCCTTTTTGCCTGCAATGTAGCCGCCTGTTCTTGCGAGGGCACCGCCTGCGTTCTTTATAAGCGAGCCTGCAATGATATCCGCGCCAACCTCTGTGGGCTCACGCGTTTCAACAAATTCGCCGTAGCAGTTATCAACCATAACAACTGCATCCGAGTTTTTCTTAACTATATCAACAATTTCTCCGATTTCATCAACTGAAAGGCTCGGGCGCAGACTGTAACCTCTTGAACGCTGGATATAGACCATCTTCGGATTACTCTTAACTGCTTTTTCAATTGCTTCAAGGTCAGGTTTACCGTCTGTCTTGAGGTCAACCTGTGCATAGCTGACTCCGAATTCCTTGAGTGAACCCATTCCTTCGCCGCTTAAGCCGATAACGCTGTGGATTGTGTCGTAGGGAGTGCCGGTAACGCAGAGCATGGTGTCGCCGGGGCGAAGAATACCGAAAAGCGCAACGGCAAGAGTGTGTGTGCCGCAGGTGAAGGTATGGCGCACAATGGCATCCTCTGCACCGAAAGCTTCTGCGTAAATTCTGTCAAGCTTTTCGCGGCCTCTGTCTCCGTAACCGTAGCCTGTTGTGCCCGAGAAATCCGCTTCGCAAACGTTATTATTTATAAACGCCGCAAGCACCTTTTGCTGAGTATATTCTGTTATTTCCTCAATTTCGTTAAACATAACGCTTGCTTTTGCAAGTGCTTTTTTTGAGGCTTCTTTTATTCTTTCATCAAACGTAAAAAATTCTTTTTTCATCTTAAATCCTTATCTTTTATAAATTCTGTTCATTTTCTTAAAAAATTCTCTGTCTGCATTCATAAGCTGCTCTTTTGTAACCCTGTAGCTCCAGTTTCCGTCAGCAACTCCGGGAGTGTTGATTCTTGTATCAGAGCCGTACATCAGAAAATCCTGCACGGGAATAATCGCTATATCGCTTACGCAGGCAAAAACCTGACGCAGGAGCAGGGGAGTTGCGCCGCCCCAGTCGCCGCCGCCGAAACCGCAGTATTCAAGCGTTCTGTTTCTTATTTCGTCGCCGCTTTCCCAAAGGTAACCGAAAAGAGTGTTGTTATCGTGTGTGCCTGAATAGGCAACGGAGTTCTTTATGTAGTTATGAGGCGCGTGGAGGCTATTGCCGCCGTCAAGGAAGCCGAATTGAAAAATTCGCATACCGGGGAAGCCGCTTTCATCAACAAGAGCGCGCACTTCGTCGGTAATATCACCCAAATCCTCAGCAATAATCAGCTTATCCTCGTTGCCTTTTTTGATGGCATTAACAAAATCCATACCCGGACCCTTGACCCAGATGCCGTTTCGTGCGGTTGTTTCGTTTGAATCAACGGACCAATAGGATTCAATTGCTCTGAAATGGTCAATTCTTACGCCGTCAAACATCGTAAGAGCGTGATTGATGCGTTCTCTCCACCAACCGTAGTTATCTTTTTTCAGTTCATCCCAATCATAGAGAGGGTTGCCCCAGAGCTGACCGTCTTTAGCGAAATAATCGGGCGGTACGCCTGCAACCCTTGTGGGATAACCTTTTTCGTCAATCTGGAAGAGGTTTCTGTTTTCCCAAACGTCGCAACTGTCGTCTGAAACGTATATGGGAATATCGCCAACTATACTTACACCTTTTGAATTGGCGTATTCCTTGATTTTTGCCCACTGTGTAAAAAATTCATACTGAATGAATTTCCACATTCCGAGTGTTTCGAGGTCGGTTATTTCATCAGAACTCCAATCCTGCCAGGGCTTATGAGCGTTTTGCTCGCGCAATGTCATAAATTTACAGAAAGCGTCAAGGCGGGGATTAGCGGAAATGAATTCTTCGGCTTCTGTAATGTTGCCGCAGTTTTTATATGCCTTGCGGAGCAGAGCCATTCTTTCTTTTCCGAGACGCTTATATTCTGCGGAATAGGGTGTGTTTTGCCTGCATTCATCAAGGTCAGACTTGGTTATATAACCTTTTTCAAAAAGAATTTCGGGGTCAACAAAATAGGGGTTGCCGCCGAAAGCGGAGAAAGATTTATAGGGAGAGTTGTATTCATCGGTTACCGTGAAAGGAAGAACCTGCCACAGAGAAAAACCGCAGTCAACAAGGAAATCAATGAACTCAAATGCATTTTTACCGAAAGTGCCGATGGAATAATCGCCCCAGAGCGAAGAAACGTGCATCAGCATTCCGCTTTGTCTTTTCATAATCGGAACACCTCTTATTATATAATAAAATCCAGTATACCATAATATATGGCGAAAATAAAGTTATTTTAAAGAAAAACTTGATATTTTTGGCGTTTGATATTAGAATATATGTATTGCGTTGCAAACAACGGCATTTTAGGTTCAAATTGTGTTTAAAGCATCAAAAACATAGCTTTTCAGCAAATTTCTAAAGTGCAGAAATCAGAAAAATGTGTAAAGTGATATAACTTTACACGGTGTAAATTCAAGATTATATATAGCTGAAACTTCATCAATTAACATTTATCAATGACGCAAGTGGACAGATGCTTTTATTGTTCCGATTAAGAATAATAAGTGCTATGTAAACTTGACTTTACATAGCACTAAAACTGTTGATATATAAAGAAAAAATGAAAGAGGAAAGTATAAAAATGAAGAAACCTGTTAACCCTGAATTAAGAGAAGCTTATGAGCGTTTATACCACGAAACGCCGCTTGGATACTATAATTGCGGCAGACTTTGCGACGGGCTTTGTTGCAGGGGAGACTGTAAAGGTATGTGGCTTTACCCATACGAAGAAGAGCTTTTTGCAGATAAAGACGGATTTGAGGTTTGTGAAACCGAGGGAAACTACGGTTATCCCATGGTAATCTGCTCGGGAGAGTGCGACAGAGCAGAAAGACCGCTTGCTTGCAGAATATTTCCGTTGTTTCCGTTGGTATTTGAAGAAGACGGAAAAATCAAAATAAAGGTTATACGTGACCCGAGGGCAACGATGTGTCCGATAGTGCGCTCATCAAAGCGAATCGACCCGTCGTTTGTGCGCCAGGTGCGTATGGCGGCGCGATATCTTATCAGAGATGAAAAGATACTTGATTATATGAAGAACGTGAGCCTTGAATTACTTGAAATCATTGAGTTTCAGTCAAAGCTCGAGTCGGAGGAATAAAATGAAAAGAAAAATTTCGGTTTTGGTTATAATTCTGATTCTTGCAATGCTTCTCAGCGGATGCAGGGTTGAGGGCAGAGGCACACTTGCCGTTTATCAGCCTGTTGCTGAAGAAAAATATGATTTTCAGCTCGCTTCCGAAAAGCTTTCTGCGGCATCGGGAAAGACTGTAACCGTTGATATGCTTCAAAAAATCGGCGAGGAAAAGGTTGCAGAGCTTGTTTCGCAGGTTGATACGGGTGCTTACAGCGATAAATCCTGGCTCAGTGTGACTGGATATTCGCTGATTGTCAATCTTGATATGGCTGACGGTACCGTAAACGCTGAAAACGTGAGAGATTTCGGTTATAACGGCAAGGATTATTTCGATATGTCTTTTGTCGGTGACGTTATATATGACCCTGACTGTGCGCCGATGGTTCGCATGAATGAACTTGGCGGAGTTGAAAACTGTTTTGACCCTGATGTGCTTGATAAACTCCGAAACAGCGATATTACGTTGATAAATAACGAATTTTCAATCGGCACAAGGGGCAGTGCGCTTGAGGGCAAGACCTATACCTTCCAGGCGCATCCCGATACCGTTCAGATTCATAAAGAGCTTGGTGCGGATATAGTTTCGCTTGCGAACAACCACGTTTATGACTATGGCGAAATGGGTTTTCTTGATACGCTTGATAATCTCACCGAGGCCGGCATACCCTATGTTGGTGCAGGCAGAAACCTTGATGAGGCAAGGCAGGCGCAGTATTTCATCGTTAACGGCGTAAAAGTTGGCGTTGTTGCGGCGAGCAGAGCAGAAAAGGTTTATTTTACACCCGTTGCAACCGAAGATACGCCCGGCATTATGGGCACATATGAAAGCGCCGACTTCCTTGAGGCTATTAAGGAAGCCGACGCACAGTGCGATATTCTGATTGCTTACGTTCATTGGGGAACCGAGAAATCCGTGAAGCTTGAGGATGCGCAGAAAGAGATGGCTCGCGAGTATATCGACGCAGGTGTTGATGCGGTTATCGGCGGTCACACTCATTGTCTGCAGGGCATGGAATTCTATAACGGCAAGCCTGTTATTTACAGTCTCAGCAACTTCTGGTTCTCGAATTATGCCGCTGAAACAGGCATACTGACTCTTCGCGTTGACAGCGATATGAATATGCAAACAATTTTTATGCCGCTTATCCAGAAAAACGGCGAAGTGCGCAGCTTTGATACGCAGGAAGAACGCAGAGCCTTGTTTGATAAGGTTGCATCATACGAACCGCAGGGTGTTTCTATTCTTGATGACGGAACAGTTATGCCTGCTTAATATTTTATAGAAACATTATATATATCGCCAATGACAGCGCTTCATATCCACTCTGCCGTCGGGGAGAAACTCAACGCCTTCCTCCGTCAGCAGGGTGCGTTGCATATTTTCACCGCCGAAGGCAAAAGCCTTTGCAAGTTCACCGTTTTTGGTAACAACGCGGTGGCAGGGGATGGTTCCCGGCTGCGGATTAACGTGCAAAGCGTAGCCAACAACACGCGACCAACGCGGGTTACCTGCGAGCAAAGCAACGGTGCCGTAGCTTGCAACCTTGCCTTTCGGTATGGATTTTACCACCTCATAAATCTTCTCAAAAGTATTCATATTATCACCGATTTGTACTATTTTATATATATTACAATATAATTTCAGCTCAATTTGTTGTGCGCAAAAAAACATTTATGCATTCAATATACCACATTTGTCTGTGAGATTTCAACAGGAAGGTGATGCCAATGAAATATACTCATATCATCTGGGATTGGAACGGAACTCTGCTTAACGATATCGGTGCATCGCTTGCGAGCGTTAACGATATGCTTGCCGCAAGGGGAGAAGAACCGATGGATATCAACCGCTATAAGGAGTGCATCGGCACGCCTATTATCCGTTTTTATGAGCAGGTTTTTGACCTTGAAAAAGAAGATTATCCCTCGATTCTGGCTGAATATAACGCAGGATATATGCGCCATCTTGCCGATTGCAAGCTGACAGAGGGCGCGGAGGAAGCGATAGCTGATTTTGCGGCATCGGGCATTCATCAGGCGATAGTTTCTTCGTCAAATAACGTTCAGCTTTGCGAGAATGCGCGCAAATACGGCGTCTACGATTGTTTCGAAGCGGTGCTTGGCGCGGCGGATTTCAAGGCGGATTCCAAGATAGAAAGAGCGCGCGCATATCTGGCTGAAAGCGGTGCGGAAAAGGGGAGAATTCTGGTTATAGGCGACCTTGAACACGATGCCGAAATGGCGGCTCAGATAGGGGCAGATTGTGTGCTTTTAACAAGCGGTCACGAGCATCCCGAGCGTCTTGCGAGGTCGGGAGCGGTGATTTTTGACAAAATTTCCCAGCTAATTTCCTTTGTGCATTGTGAACAATAGCGTAAAAATCCGTTTGTTAAATGTAAACAAAAAAACGTCTCGTTAACAGTTTGTTCATAATTTATTTACAAAATATTTAAATTTCTGCACACGATTTGCAAAATCTTCTTTATAAATTAAATAACGTAAGATATGGCATTCTATGCCTTACCCCTCGTTATGAGGGTTTAGCGGTTTTTCCGCAATCACTATGGAGGTGCAAAAACATGAAAAAGGCAAAAAGACTTTTGGCAGTCCTTTTAGCAGCTCTTATGCTTGCGTCGGCAGCCTGCCTGCCCGTTTATGCAAAGCTTCTGCCTGCTAACGACTATTCAATCCCCAAAGTCGCATCCAACAAGAAGTTCTACTTCTCACCCGACCAGGGCGCCGGCTGGCTCCTTGATATGCTTGACGACCTGCTTGTAGGCGCAAACCTCAAGCTCGACCTGCTTGATATGACAGGTGTCGGCAAAAGCACTTTCAAGTTCGCGGGTGTTAACCTTGACGATATCGGCTGGATTATTGACCTTACCTCGATTGACAAGGCTATCTATTCGCTCGACGTTGCTCTTGAAGAGCTTGACGGCGCATGGCTCGGCTCTCTTGCATCAGGTCTCGGTCTTCTTGGTGACCTTCTCA
>JAFXJO010000034.1 GCA_017532185.1 Clostridia bacterium
ATACGGGTCAATATCAGCTTCACCCATATCGGAATAAACAACGTATGTGCCGTCTTCTTCGGGGGTGAATTTGCACGCTGCGTAACTGTCTTCGGGTATGGTTACGGTTATTGTTTCACCGAGTTCGATTGTATAGTCAGCCGCAAAAGCTGTCATCGGAATTGCGGCAACAATCATAACGATTGCCATAACAGCCGCTAAAATCTTGCTTGTTTTTTTCATTAAAAGCATCTCCTTTACATTTTTGTATATCCGCAAGGATATATCTTGACATAGTAATCATATCACCTTTTTTCGGTTTGCACAATGTACTTTAGTGCAGAAATGAAAATTTTTGTATATTTTCGCAGTTGCTTGCCGAGAAAGGAAGCTGAACGGCGTTTTCTTCAACCGAAGGCGTACAAAGGTACGTTGATGGGAGAAAAAACGCCAAATAAACGAAAAGTTATTATATCAATCCTCCGTCATTTTCTTGCGAAAATGCCACCTCCTTTCAAAAGGAGGCTATCGTTCTCCTCTACCCTTATTTTCGTTTATGTTTCAGCGACTTTATCGGCAAACAAAAAGACGGCAGATTGCTCTGCCGTCCGTTTAAAATTAAATTTTAGTGTTTTACGCCGCAAATGCAAACCTTGTTCATTCCGAAAAGTTTCTGGAAGAAGAGGATGATTCTGAAGAAGAAGTTTCCTGTGTGGCATTTGCATTCGCAATCGCCTGTTTCAAAACCGTCAAAAGTGATGATAACCTGCTTATCGTTGATACGGTTAACTTCAGCGGCTTGTCCGTTTACTGTTGCGGTAACACCTGTTGCAAACACGCCGTTTTCATCGCAAGCAACAGCTATAGTAACAGCATACTGCTGATTGGCGGTGAACTTATCGTTTTTGGTTACATTCACGTTGCCTTCGCCGCGCCACTCAAGACCCTTGATTGAGTAGCCTTTTTGGGCAGGAACGGATGCATCAAAATCGGGTGTTTCGCCGATAACGGGAGCTTCAAGGTCTGTAATCTCAATCTTACCGATAAAGAATGTGGGAACAAGGTCATAGAGTGCTACGATAAGCTGATTGCCTGTGTTGAGAGCAACTGCAACGGGCTTGCCATCAAGAGTTACGGTAACGTTTGAAGCAAACTCATAACCGCTGTCGCAACGAACACCGATGCTTACATTGTAAATCTCATCAGCTTTGATTTTATAAGTCTCGCCGATAGCGGTACTGCCTACACGCCATTCAACGTAATATTTGCCGCTGGAAGCCATTGTGTTGTAGCCTTTGCCTGCAGGAACATTTACAGCATGGTCAGGATACGAATCAACAACGGGCATATTGAAGTTTTTGAGTTCAACGGTGTCGATGACCTTATTGGTTGCAGCAAAAGCTGCCATGGGCATCATTGCAAGAACGGTTACGATTGCAAGAATGATTGCCAAAATCTTGTTTGTTTTTTTCATAAAAAACATCTCCTTAAATATTTTTGTTTCGCATATCCGCAAGGATACGTCTTAACATTGTGATTTTATCACCTTTTTTCGGTTTGCGCATTGTACTTTAGTGCAGAAATGGAAGTTTTTTTAAAAATTTTTTTAAAAAAAGACGGCAGATTGCTCTGCCGTCAAATATGTTTGAGTAGGGCGGGATGCCTTCATCCCGCCGTTGAATGAATGCTGATGTTTGCGGCGGCTTGTGGGCAAGCCGCCCTACATATCTGAACATTTTATTCTGTTTTACGGTCATTGATGACAAGACCGCTTTCACGCACTCTTACCGCAAGTTCGGTGCGGTTACGGAAGCCTGTTTTGTCACGCATATTCTGAATGTGTGCCTTGACGGTACGCACGGACATACCGAGTTTTTCGGCTATATCCGCATCGGCTTCGCCGTCAACAACCTCACGAAGAACAAGAAACTCTTTTTCCGTGAAATCAACGTTGAGTGCTTCCCCGAGTCTGAGTGAAGGAGTTGTGTCGGGATAAACGGAATCGCCTGCCATTGTTCTGTTCATAACCTCAATGATTTCCTCTGCCGATGCACTTTTATACCAGAAGCTTTCAACTCCCGCTTTTCTTGCTCTTTCAATAAAGCTGAATTCGGGCTGACTTGTAACAATGATTATTTTGATATGAGGACAGCTCTTTTTGATTTTTGCCGCCGCATCAAGTCCGTTTG
>JAFXJO010000035.1 GCA_017532185.1 Clostridia bacterium
CCTGCTTATCGTTGATACGGTTAACTTCAGCGGCTTGTCCGTTTACTGTTGCGGTAACACCTGTTGCAAACACGCCGTTTTCATCGCAAGCAACAGCTACAGTAACAGCATACTGCTGATTGGCTGTGAACTTATCGTTTTTGGTTACATTCACGCCGCCTTCGCCGCGCCACTCAAGGCCCTTGATTGAGTAGCCTTTTTTTGCAGGAACGGATGCATCAAAATCGGGTGTTTCGCCGATAACGGGAGCTTCAAGGTCTGTAATCTCAATCTTACCGATAAAGAATGAGGGAACAAGGTCATAGAGTGCTACGATAAGCTGATTGCCTGTGTTGAGAGCAACTGTAACGGGCTTGCCGTCAAGAGTTACGGTAACGTTTGAAGCAAACTCATAACCGCTGTCGCAACGAACACCGATGCTTACATTGTAAACCTCATCAGCTTTGATTTTATAAGTCTCGTCGATAGCCATTGAGCCTACACGCCATTCAACGTAATATTTGCCGCTGGAAGCCATTGTGTTGTAGCCTTTGCCTGCAGGAACATTTACAGCATGGTCAGGATACGAATCAGCAACGGGCATATTGAAGTTTTTGAGTTCAACGGTGTCGATGACCTTATTGGTTGCAGCAAAAGCTGCCATGGGCATCATTGCAAGAACGGTTACGATTGCAAGAATGATTGCCAGAATCTTGTTTGTTTTTTTCATAAAAAACATCTCCTTAAATATTTTTGTTTCGCATATCCGCAAGGATACATCTTAACATTGTGATTTTATCACTTTTTTTCGGTTTGCGCATTGTACTTTAGTGCAGAAATTGAAAATTTTTTTAAAATATTTTTGCAGTTGCTTACCGAGAAAGGAAGCTGAATGGCGTTTTCTTCAACCGAAGGCGTACAAAGGTACGCCGATGGGAGAAAAAACGTCAAATAAACGAAAAAGTTATTATATCAATCCTCCGTCATTTTCTCGCGAAAATGCCACCTCCTTTCAAAAGGAGGCTATTGCTCTCCGTTACCCTTCTTTTCGTTTATGTTTCAGCGACTTTATCGGCAAGCAAAAAGACGGCAGATTGCTCTGCCGTCAGATTGATACTTTATTCCGTTTTATGGTCATTGATGACAAGACCGCTTTCACGGACTCTTACCGCAAGCTCGGTGCGGTTGCGGAAGCCAGTTTTGTCACGCATATTCTGGATATGTGCTTTCACGGTGCGCAGGGACATTCCGAGCTTTTCGGCTATATCCGCATCGGCTTCGCCGTCAACAACCTCACGCAGAACAAGAAGCTCCTTTTCCGTGAAATCAACGTTGAGTGCTTCCCCGAGTCTGAGCGAAGGAGTTGTGTCGGGATAAACGGAATCGCCCGCCATTGTTCTGTTCATAACCTCGATTATTTCCTCTGCAGATGCGCTTTTGTACCAGAAGCTTTCAACTCCCGCTTTTCTTGCTCTTTCGATAAAACTGAATTCGGGCTGACTTGTAACAATGATTATTTTGATATGAGGACAGCTCTTTTTGATTTTTGCCGCCGCATCAAGTCCGTTTGCATCCATTGCCGTGCATACATCCATAAGGATAAGGTCAATGGGGTTTCTGCGGCAGTAAAGCTCTGCCATTGCCGCACTTTCGATAGATTGCGAAAGCTTATATTCTTCGCTGTCGTTTATGTATATTTCAAGCAATTTGCGAGCCATAGGGTCATCTTCAACAATAAGAACATTAATCAAAATAATTTC
>JAFXJO010000036.1 GCA_017532185.1 Clostridia bacterium
TGGTTCAATTATTTCGGCATCGTATATTCAGCAGATGAATATGTCAGGGGCGAAATTGTTTACGGCAAAAACGATGACGTTATAAGTGAAGAATTTTTCCTTGAGCCTGCGGAAAACGGTGAGTTTTATTCGTTTATTGACGGTATGCTTGATAAAATGAAAGCGAATATGCTTTATTCGGTTTCGTTTGAGCCGATTTCAAAAGAAAACGCGATAATTGAAATCAGAGGCATTTCAACCTTTAACCGTATGATTCCGAGCCGCGAGGTTTATATTGATAACGGCAGCATCAAAATCGGCGTTGACCTGCTTTGGGGCGGCGCGCTGAGCTATTTTGAAGACCTTGATTCAGACGTTGAAGCCGTTAAGGTTGACGGCAAAATTAAGGTTGATTCCAATGCTTCCGAGCGTTACGGCAAGAAAGCCGTCAATAAAAACGTTAACCTCGTCAACCGCAACGATACAGGCAGGCTCATTCAGCAGTCATATTACGGCACAAACGGCTCAACGGGCGACGGCTATACGCCCGGTGTGTATATGGATAACGTGTGGAATTATAATCCCGTTCAGGGCGGCAATCAGTTCAACGAGAGCAGTAAGATTGTTGACCTGAGAATTGAAGATAACGCTCTTTATATAAAATGCAGACCCCTTGACTGGGCTTTACCCAAAGAGAATATAACGCCCTCATATATGGAAGCAACTTATACCCTTGAGGGCGAAAACCTGCACGCTGAATGCCGTTTTGTTGATTTTTCGGGTTATACACCTTATTATACGTCTCAGGAAATTCCTGCGTTCTATTGCATCGAACCTCTTAACAGATTCGTATATTACGGCGGCAACGAGCCTTGGAAAGGCGGCGAGCTGAGCGTTGAACCCGACCTTATTTTCTGGCCCGATGCAGGCTATCCCAAGTTCACTTCAACAGAAAACTGGTCGGCATTTATCGGCGAATTTGATGACAGTTTTGGTGTGGGTGTTTACGTTCCCGAGGAAACGCAGTTCCTTGCAGGCGTTTACGGCAGAGGTAACACAACCGAGAAAGACCCGTCAAAAGCTGCTCCGACCTCATATATTGCAATTATCAAATTTATAACGTTCCAAAGCTTTGCCCCGTTTACTTATGATTATTACCTCACAACGGGTGATACTGCCGAAATCAGAGAAAACTTTTCGGCAATTAAATAAGGAGATATTATGGCAGAATTAAACAGTTCAATTTGCATTTCTTCCGTTCTTGCAACGGTTCTTGAGCTTGCAGGCATTGAAAAAAGAGAGGGGATTGATAATTCAAATCCCGTTGTTTCTGCTCTTGCAGAGAAAAAACTCGGCGGCAAAAAAACCGACAGAACGGTTATCTATAACCCCGATGCCGTTGCGCTCTGGGTTTATCAGAAATATACCGAAAAATTCGTTGCGGCTCATATGTGCAGCGATTTTTCAATGCCGATGCTCTCGGTTATGCCAAGCGTAACGCCCGTTTGTTTTGCATCGATGTATACAGGCGTTTTGCCCGATGTTCACGGCATAAAGCGCTATGAAAAGCCCGTTCTCAAAACAAAAACAATCTTTGATGATTTTATCGCCGCAGGCAAAAAATGCGCCATTGTTTCAACAAGCAACGACAGCATTTCAATGATATTCCTTGAGCGCGAGATGGATTATTATATTTATGATACCGTTGAGGAGGTCAACGCAAAGGCTCTTGAAATTATTGAAGAGGATAAATATGACCTTGTTGTGATTTATAACGGCAATTATGACGGAACAATGCACCGCCACGGTCCCGAAGCGTCTGAATCCTTAGCGGCGCTTGAGGGTAACGTTGCATTCTATGCAGAGCTTTCAGAAAAAATTGAAAGCTGCTGGAAGAATCATAACGTTTTCTTCGCTTTCTGCCCCGACCACGGTTGCCACGAGATTGATGAGGGCTGCGGCTCGCACGGTCTTGATATGGAAGAAGATATGAACGTTATCCATTTCTACGGCATCAAAACGTTATAAAAAAGAGCACCCGTGAGGGTGCTTTTTTAATCAATAAAATATCTGTTTTTGCCTTGGCTTTTTTTGCCGTATTCTATAGCTTCCTTGGGGCACTTGCAGATGCAAGCCATGCAGTGAGTGCAGTTTTTTCCCCAGACGGGTTTGCCGTCGGCAACGGTGATGTTTGAGAGAGGGCAGAGCTTTTCGCATTTGCCGCAGGCAACGCAATCGTCGGTTGCATAGAATTTATCGCTCTTAACGCAAAGGGCGTAAAACGCGGTGTTCACTATTCCGCTTTTCAGTTTACCGATAAAGTCAACCTTAACCTTGTCAAAGCTTTTGCCGCTTGCAATTACCTTTGCGGCGGCATCAATTTTTTCGGTCTGCTTTGCGATTATTCTTGAAGCCTGCTCGGCGTTGGGTGCGGTAAACATTGCAATATAATTTTCAGGCATTCTGAAATATGCGCAGCCCATATATTCCTTGCCGATTTTCGCGCAGAGTTTTTTCAGATATTTTTCTGCGTTTCCGATATCGTCTCCGCAGGTCATAAGGAAATAAATTTTGTTGTTTCCCTCAAGCGGAGCTTTTTCAAGATATTCCTCCAAAATATGAGGTATTCTCCATGAATATGTCGGAGCCGCAATAACAAACGGTTTATCGGATTCAACGGGGGAGAAATCTTTGTTTTTTATTCTGTCAAATAAGTCAACGGCTTCATCGCCGATTGTTTTTGCAACCTTTTTGGCAACGTAACCGCTGTTGCCTGTGCCTGTGAAAAATAATACCATCAAATCACCTCTGTCATTAATAATATCATCAAAATATATTTCGTTCAATATATTTTTAAGCGTTGACAGGTTTATTTTTAATTGATATACTTTTTACATAGTTTTTAAATCGGAGGATTTAATATGTACGAAAATAATTGGGAATCACTTAATAAACGTCCCGTACCCGAATGGTTTGCCGATGCAAAGTTTGGTATTTTCATTCATTGGGGTCTTTACAGCGTGCCTGCATATGCTCCCAAGGGTAAGTATGCCGAATGGTACGGCTATCATTGCGATGAAATGGTTGAAAGAAGCGCGAATGACAGAGAATATTATTACTACCATCAGGCAAAATACGGCCCGAATTTCAAATATAACGATTTCGTAAACAATTTCACGGCAGAACTTTTTGATGCTGAAAAATGGGCGGATCTTTTTCAGAAAAGCGGCGCAAAATATATAAACTTTGTTTCAAAGCATCACGACGGCTTCTGCCTTTATAAGTCCGATTACGCATGGAATTGGAACAGCGTTGACGTTGGTCCTCACCGCGATTTCCTTATGGAACTCAAAGATGCTCTTGCAAAAACCGATGTGCGCTTCGGTGTTTACCATTCGGTTTATGAGTGGTTCAACCCTGTTTATCTGCGCAATCCCGAAGAATACGCTCTCACTCATCTTATACCGATGCTCAAAGAGCTTGTTGAAAAATATCAGCCTGCAACTCTCTTCACCGACGGCGAATGGGAGCATACCTCCGACGTTTGGCATTCAACAGAATTCCTGCAGTGGCTTTATAACGAATCAAGCGTTAAGGATTTCATTGTTCCCAATGACCGCTGGGGCAAAGAAACAAGAGGCAACGTTGGCGGTAACTTCACAACGGAATACGGCTATATTGAAGCTGATAAGAGAATTGAAGACGTTGAGTTTGACCGTCCCTTTGAGGAATGCAGAGGTATCGGTATGTCTTTCGGATTCAATAAGAATGAAGACGTTGCAGATTACCTGAGCGCAAAAGAACTGATTGAAATGCTCTGCGACCTTGTTTCAAAGGGCGGAAACTTCCTGCTCAATATCGGTCCTGCCGCCGACGGCACAATCCCTGTTATTATGGAAGAAAGACTTCTCCAGATGGGCGATTGGCTCCGCGTTAACGGCGATGCAATCTACGGCACAAGACTTTATTCAAAGCAGCTCCAGCAGGGCGTTTATTATACCAAGAAGGGCGACGACGTTTTTGCAATCATCAACCGTTTCCCGTTCGGTTCTCAGGTGCTTGAGCTTGTTGATTATGACCCTGCTCTCAAAGCAAGCCTTCTCGGCTGCGATGCTCCGCTTGAAATCAAGGATAACGGCGGCAAGGCAGAAATTGTTTTCCCTGCTCTCAATCCCGAAACAATCGACAGCAATTATCTTTATACAATCAAGCTTTCAAAATAATTTCAAAATTCAGCCGTCTGCATTTCGGGCGGCTGATAATTTTATCGTTTACGTCATATAATAGTCCCGAATAATTATCGGAGGAATGAATATGTTAAAAACTTTTGATTTGTTCAGCCTTGAACATTCGGCAGCAGGTTCTTGGCTTGCAGGCTTTGAATATCCGTGGGAAGCGCTGATAAGAATAAAATCCCATATCCTTGAGCTTTGCAAAACGCTTGATAAATCTGAATATAACGAAATCGGCGAAAACGTTTTTGTGCATAAAACCGCCGTTGTTGCTCCGACTGCTTATATCGGTGCGCCCTGCATTATCGGCGCAAACACCGAGGTGCGCCATTGTGCCTTTATCCGAGAGAGTGCGCTCATAGGCAAAAACTGCGTTGTGGGTAATTCTGTTGAAATCAAAAACGCCATTCTTTTTGATAACGTTCAGGTGCCTCATTTTAACTATGTCGGTGACAGTATTCTCGGTTTTAAGTCCCATATGGGAGCAGGTTCGATAACTTCCAACGTTAAATCCGACCAGTCGCTTGTTACCGTTAAAAACGGCGATGAAAAATTTGAAACCGAGCTGATGAAATTCGGTGCAATCCTTGGCGATAACGTTGAGGTCGGTTGCAACAGCGTGCTCAATCCCGGCACAGTCATCGGCAAAAATACCAATATTTATCCGCTTTCGTGCGTAAGAGGCGTTGTGCCTGCATATTCTATTTATAAAACGGGCGGAGTTATTGTTGATAAGATCTGATTTTTCGCCCGAATTTATGCGAAAGGGCGTTATTGATTGGGCAGATATTTCGGAACTGACGGCTTCAGAGGAGAAGCAAACGTTGACCTGACCGCTGACCACGCATACAAGGTCGGCAGATTCTTGGGCCATTATTTCAGTGAACTTAAAAAGCAAAACGGAAAAAGCGAAAAAGCAAGGTTGGTTATCGGCAAGGATACAAGAAGGTCGAGTTATATGTTTGAATATTCTCTTGCCGCAGGCATAACCGCTTCGGGTGCCGATGCTTATCTGCTTCACGTAACAACAACGCCGTCGGTTGCATACGTTACAAGGGTTGAGGGCTTTGACTGCGGAATTATGATATCCGCAAGCCACAACCCTTTTTGTGATAACGGAATAAAGCTCATCAGCAAATGCGGCGAAAAATTCGATGATGCCGCAACGGCGCTGATTGAAGATTATCTTGACGGCAAAACAGATGAAATTCCGTTTGCGACGGGTAAGGATATCGGCAGAACCGTTGACCACGTTTCGGGCAGAAACAGATATATGGGTTATCTGATTTCTCTTGGTCTTTATTCGTTCAGAGGAATAAAAGTGGGTCTTGACTGCGCCAACGGAAGCGCCTGGAGCATAGCCAAAGCGGTGTTTGATGCTCTGGGAGCAAAAACTTATGTTATCAACTCCGAGCCCGACGGACTGAATATCAACCGCAATGCAGGCTCAACGCATATCGGTGTGCTGAGCAATTTTGTTAAAGAAAAGTCTCTTGATATCGGGTTTGCATTTGACGGCGATGCCGACAGATGTCTCTGCGTTGACGAAAAGGGGAGCGTTGTCACGGGTGACCATATCCTTTTTGTCTGCGGCAGATATCTTAAGGATAAAGGTCTTCTTTCGAATAACACCGTTGTTACAACCGTTATGTCAAATCTCGGTCTTTATAAAGCTTTTGACAAAATCGGCATTGACTATGCCAAAACCGCAGTCGGTGACAGATTTGTTTATGAATATATGCAAAAGCATTCCTGCGCTCTCGGCGGTGAAGAATCGGGTCATATAATCTTTTCAAAGTTTGCAACAACGGGCGACGGCATTCTGACAGCTCTCAAGCTTATGGAAATTATGATAGCATCCCAAAAGCCGATGAGCGAGCTTTGCAAAGAGCTTGTAATTTTTCCGCAGGTTCTCATTAACGTAAGAGTCAAAGAAAAATCTGCAGTAAGAAACGATTCCGAAATCAAAAATGCGGTTGAAAAGGCAGAAAAAATTCTTGGCAAAACAGGCAGGATTCTTGTGCGTGAATCCGGTACGGAACCTGTGATAAGAGTTATGGTTGAAGCGGAGAACGAGCAGCTTTGCCGCGAATGCGCCGAAAGCGTTGCGGATATTGTTAATTTGAAATTCGGAATGCGGAATTCGTAATTGTTTTTGTTTTAATATGTAGGGGACGGGTAACCCGTCCCGAATAAGAAATTGCAGGGACAGCCTTTGCGGCTGTCTTTTTTTTATCTGTGAAGAGTCTGTATTTTATTTTGTACTTGAAAATTCTTTGTTTTTATAGTAATATAAATATACTTATGAATTAAAGGAATGTTTGAATGCAGTTTGTTGTTCTTGACCTTGAATGGAATAATACCTATGCCAAAAAGGCAAAGGGCTATATTAATGAAATAATCGAAATCGGCGCAGTCAAGCTTGATTCAGAGCTTGAAAACGTTGATACTTTTTCTTGCATTATTCGGTCACAGATCGGAAAAAAGCTTCGCGGCAGCATTAAAAGGCTTACTCATCTGACCAATGACGATATCAATTCAGGTATGCCGTTCACAAAGGCGTTTTCAATGTTCCGCAAATGGATCGGTACGGATGAAACCGTTATTTTCACCTGGGGTGACGGTGACGTGAGAGTTCTGCTTGAGAATTTCAAATATCTCAACGGTATCAAGGTTATCCCTTTTCTCGATAAATACTGCGACCTTCAGCGCGTTTTTCAGCGTATTTACGGCGGAACAAAAGGTCAGCAGACGGGACTTCTCGCCGCGGCGCAGATGCTTGATATCGACCCCGAGATGTATATTCACCACCGTGCTCTCGGCGACAGTATGCTCACCGCCGATATACTTAAAAAGCTTCTGTGCAATAATGAGCTTTTTCCTGAAATTGTTGATTGCGGCGATGAATTTTATGAAAAGCTTGTTTATAAAGCAAAGGTTATCCGCAACATTGATAATCCGCTTGTTGATAAAAAACGTCTCTGCCACGTTTGCGAAACCTGCGGTACGGCGTGCAATCAGCTCTCGGCGTGGAAGTTCCATTGCCAGTTTTTCAGGGCAAACTTCCATTGTCCCGAATGCGACCTGACTTATTCCGTCGGCGTTCGCTTCAAAAAGCTTTATGATAAAGTTGAATTCCGCAAAATAGTTTCTGTTATGGAACCCAAAATTACTCAGGAGGATGAAAACGAATGAAAATTCTTGTAACGGGCGGCGCAGGCTTCATAGGCTGCAACTTCGTCTATTATATGCTTGAAAAATATGCTGATTATGAAATCGTTTGCCTTGATGCTCTTACCTATGCAGGCAACCTCAAGAGCCTTGATAAGGCTATGGAAAACTCCAATTTTAAGTTCGTTAAGGGCAGCATTTCCGATAAAGAATTTGTTGACAAGCTTTTTGCCGATGAAGCTTTTGACGTTGTTGTTAACTTCGCGGCGGAGAGCCACGTAGACCGTTCAATTGAAAACCCGTTTATCTTCCTTGAAACAAACATTATGGGCACAGCTTGCCTGCTTGAAGCAAGCAAAAAATACGGCGTGAAGCGTTTTCATCAGGTTTCAACCGATGAGGTTTACGGCGACCTTCCTCTTGACCGCCCCGACCTTTTCTTTACCGAAGAAACACCCATTCATACCTCAAGCCCTTATTCATCTTCAAAGGCATCGGCAGACCTGCTGACCCTTGCTTTCCACAGAACCTACGGTCTGCCCGTAACAATTTCGCGCTGCTCCAATAACTACGGACCTTATCAGTTCCCCGAAAAGCTGATTCCTCTTATGATAGTCAGAGCGCAGGAAAATCAGAGCCTGCCCGTTTACGGCGAAGGACTTAACGTGCGTGACTGGCTCTACGTTGAGGACCACTGCAAAGCGATTGATATGATTATCCATAACGGCAGAGTGGGTGAGGTTTATAACGTCGGCGGTCATAACGAAAAGCAGAATATCGAGGTTGTGAGAACGCTTCTCAAGGCGCTTGATAAGCCCGAAAGCCTTATCACCTACGTCAAGGACAGAGCAGGCCACGATCTTCGCTATGCCATTGACCCGACCAAAATTTCAACCGAACTCGGTTGGCTTCCCGAAACAAAGTTTGAAGACGGTATGGCAAAAACAATTAAGTGGTATCTTGATAACACTGATTGGACCGACGATATCAAAAGCGGTGAATATGCTGAATACAGCCGCAGAGTTTACGGCGAATAAAAAAATATCGGTGCATTGTCAAAGCGACGATGCACCGTTTTTGTTTATATTTTTTTGATTTCAACAACAGTCAGCAGGTTATCGCGTATTTTAAACCTTACGTCAAATCCTGCAAATTCAAGCCCGTAAATGCGTTCGGGGTCGTTATGGTATTGCGGTCTGGGGTCCTGCCTTAAAACGGCTGTGAGCGCCTCCTGTTTATCTTCAGGGATAGCCGCAAGCAATTCGTTCGGAAAATCAATCTCGAGTGAGCCTTCTTTATCCTGCAGAGCAAATCCGCCGCTTGCCTCGGGGTGAGCATCAACGTAGGGCAGATATGGCTTGATATCGATTATCGGCGTGCCGTCAAGCAGGTCAGCACCGCTGACTGTGAGCACGGTACCGTTTTCTTCGGTTTCGTCAACCGAGATAAGCTTCACGCAGGAAAGCCCGATTGAATTCGGTCTGAAAGGGGAGCGCGAAGCAAAAACGCCCATCCGTTTGTTGCCGCCGAGCCTTGGAGGTCGGACTGTCGGCGACCATTCCTTGCCTGCGCATTCAGAAAATTGCCACAGAATCCAGACGTGAGAATACCCCTCAAGTCCTCTGAAAGCTTCGGGAATGCGGTATTGCGGCTCAAAGATAATCTTCGCCTCAAGCTCGTCAACAAGACCGCTTTGCCTTGGTATGCCGAATTTTGAACTGAAATCCGATTTGATATGTGCAATCGGTTCAACCGTGAATTTCATATAATACCTCATAAAAATTCTTTATTAAAATGTTTACGTTTACATAGTATATAGGAATCATATAATAAAATCAATAAGTATGATTTTTGAAAAATTTATACAGCCAAAAAGAAATATTCGGTTATGGTTTCGGGCGATTCACTCATTTTATTGTCAATCCACCATTTGAGAGTTTCAACAAAAGTGGAGGTTATGTGGCTTATCCAAAAGCTTTCGGGGAGTTTTTCGCTTTTTCTTGATTCAAATAAATATAGCTGGCTTGCAACAAGCTTGCCAAGATTCCGTTTAAAATATTGCAAAAACAATTCATTGTTTTGACTTGAAAGTAATTCAAGGATATTATTGTCATTCTTCTTTAAATGCTGAAACAAATGCAGAAAAACAGATTCGGGAGCGTTGCAATCAAAAATATGTTTATGATTGACTTTTTCTTCGTGCATGGCATCAAAAATATGGCAGAATAATTCTTCGCACAGTTCTTTCAAAAGATAATCTTTTGTTTCAAAGTGAGAATAAAAAGTTGCCCTGCCGATATCGGCTTTATCGATTATCTCGCCAACGGTTATCTGAGCAAAATCTTTTTTAGCCAATAAATCGATAAACGCTCTGAAAATTGCTTCTCTTGTTTTTCTTTGACGTCTGTCCATATTTCCTCCATACAAATTTTCCGTATTGTTCAGTAACGAACAACCGCTTAATTCCGTATATTGATTATAGGATTTGCTGTTGATACAATATAACCGAACAATGAGTTCGGTAACATATTTATTGTATTATATTTTCAGCCAAGTGTCAATCGGAGGTTATTATGAAAACAGATAAAAATATATTGGCGGCATTTATTTTGAATTTCGTTTTTTCGGCTGTTGAATTTATCGGGGGAATGTTAACGGGAAGCGTTGCGATAACTTCTGATGCGGTTCACGATTTCGGGGATGCCGCAGGAATAGGAATATCATATTTTTTTGAAAGAAAGAGCAAAAAGCAGCCCGATGAAAAATATACTTACGGATATGCAAGATTTTCTGTTATCGGCGGCATTATTACGTCTGTAATTTTGCTTTGCGGTTCTGCGGTTGTGATTTATAATGCCGTCGGCAGATTGATAGCTCCGAACGAAATAAATTATAACGGAATGATTATTTTTGCCGTTTTGGGTATGGGGATTAACTTCTTTGCGGCTTATTTCACGCGCGGCGGAGAATCGCTTAATCAGAAAGCCGTCAACCTGCATATGCTTGAAGACGTACTCGGATGGTTTGTGGTTTTTGTTGGTGCAATCATAATGCGTTTTACGGATTGGTCATTTGTTGACCCGATAATGTCTGTGGGGGTATCGGTATTCATTGCGTTTAATGCTTTTAAAAATTTAAAAGAAGCGGTTCTGCTGATTCTTGAAAGAATACCTGTTGAAATTGATATCAAAAAAATTACCGAATACGTTAATGAAATTGACGGGGTGCTTGACGTTCACCATATTCATATACGGAGTCTTGACGGTCACAGCAACAGTGCCACGATGCATATTGTTACGGACTCCGATTCGCATTCAGTCAAAGAAGCGGTCAGAGAAAAATTGCGTGAATGCGGCATAAATCACGTAACTCTTGAACTTGAAACAGAAAACGAACACTGCCACGAACGCGAATGCGCGTTAGAATACAGTGCGCCTTCTCACCGTCATCACCATTAGAATAAAAAAAGCCTTGAAATCCGTAGATTTCAAGGCAGGGGACTTGATAATATTTTTTTGAAATATCTTAATTCGGATTTTTGGCTGAAAAAAAGCACTTGCTGATGCAAGTGCTTTTTTGGAGCTGCTAGGCGGACTTGAACCGCCGACCTCATCCTTACCAAGGATGCGCTCTACCGCCTGAGCCATAGCAGCATATTGCGTTCTATCGAACGCAAACTATAATAACATATTGATTTGCTTTTTGCAAGTCTTTTTTTAAAATAATTTATTTATTTTATATATTTTTAAAGTCTGCAACCGTTTCAATCAGAAATTCTTCTTTGAGTGCAACAAGTTTTTTGAGATGCGGCTGAGTTTTATGGCTTTCAAGGCATTCCTCGTTTTCCCAAAGCTCGTTGAGATAAACTTCGTCTTTATCTGCCGAAACATCAAAATCATATTTCAGGCAGCCCTTTTCGTTGCGTGTTGCCTGCGGAATTCCAAGGTTTTCAACCGTTTCCATAAACTTATGTTTCATTTCGGGCTGAAGCTTATAAGTGATTTTAATTTCAATCATTGCCTATTACTCCTTCGTCTACTGCTTTTTCAACAAATTCAGCAAAAAGAGCGCAGCTCCAGCTGAACCAGCTTCTTGTGAAAATATCAGGGTTGTTTGCGTCAAAACCCTCGTGCATATAGCCTGTGCCGCCGTCTGTTGTTTCAAGGTAATGCAGAATTTCGCGCATTTCATCTGCATTATCCGCGGTCAGACCCTGCATTGAAAGCGCGATGTGCCAGATATAACCCTCGGGAGTGTGGGGACTGCCGACGCCCTTTGCAAACTTGCCTTCGTAATAATAGGGGTTATCCTTGCTTAATATGAAATTTCTTGTGTTGCGGTAGATTTCATCATCCGTTTTGCAGAAGCCGAGATACGGTGCAGAGAGCAGGCTGGGCACGTTTGCATCGTCAAAAAGGAAATAATCGCCCTTGCCGTTAACCTCGCAGGCATAGATTCTGCCGTATTTTTCGTGCTCAATAACGGCGTGCTTTTCAATACCGTCGCGGATTTCTGTGCGGAGCTTTGCCGCTTTTTCAATCAGCTCTGCTTCGTTTGAAAATTCAGCCTTGAGCATTTCATCGAGGTAACCGAGAACAACAACCGCAAACATATTTGAGGCAACAAGATAGCCGTAGCGGCAGGCGTCGTCGCTCGGTCTGAAGCCTGACCAGGTCATACCCGTATAGTCAACAGGCTCGCCCATACCGTTGTTGTGAAGAGTATCCTGATAAGGACAGTTAAGTCTTGTGAAGCGGTAGGGTGATTTTTCAAAATGATTCTGCTCGGTTATCCACAGGTCAACTGTTGTTTTTGCGCTTTCAAGAAAACTTTGGTCAAGAACAGAAACGTCTCCCGTTGCTTTCCAATAAAGATAAGTCAGGCGCAGGGGATAACAGAGAGAATCGATTTCATATTTGCGCTCCCAGACGATAGGATGATTCTTGGGAAAATCCTGAAATTCTTCGTGGTCGTTTTCTTCTTTTTTAAATGCATTTGCATACGGCTCTTTAAGAATATATTCGCGCTGTTTTCTGATAACGCCGCTGATAATTGAACGGATTGAATGGTTATCAGCCGCAAGCGGAATATAATGCGAAACCTCTGCGGTTGAATCGCGCAGCCACATGGCGGGAATATCGCCTGTTAAAACAAAAACCTTGCCGTTTTCAAGAATTTCTGTTGCGGTTTCAAGCGTGTTGGGATAACAGTTTTTATAAAGCTCTGCAAGCTTGGGACTGTGCTTCGATATTTTTTCGCAGTATTCGTTTATTCTTTTTTCAACGCATTCGGGTATTTTCATTATAAATCTCCTTGGGATAAAAGATAATATTGATATTATGATATATTAGGCGTATGGTAAAGTCAATAAAAATTGATTTAATTTAACATTCAGTTAATTGAAAATGTTTCAATAATATGATAATATTGTTCTATTGTAATTTACGGAGGGAATTTTATTGAAATACGGTCTTGTGCTTGCGGGCGGCGGAGCTAAAGGCGTTTATCAGCTCGGTGCATGGAAAGCTATGAGAGAAATAGGGGTTGAATTCTGCGCAATTGCGGGAGTTTCAATCGGTTCAATCAATGGTGCGCTGATAGCCTCAGACAGTTACGAAGAAGCCAAGGAGCTTTGGAAAGAAGCTTCAATCGATAAAGGTATCAATATTTCGCACGAACTCAAGGAACCTGAAAGACTTTTCAGTTTCAGAAACGTGCCGACTCTTATCAGAGAAATCTGGAAAAACGGCGGAATTGATGCTTCGCCCACAAAAGAGCTGATAAGCACTTTTATTGACGAAAAGAAGGTCAGAGAATCGGGCGTTGATCTGGGTATGATAACTTTCAGCCTCAGCGATTATTCGTCAAAAGAAATTTTTCTTAAGGATATTCCTGACGGTATGCTTCTCGATTATCTGCTCGCATCGTCAAAGGTGCCGGGAGTCAGCAATATCGGTCCCGAAGGCGAGCGTTTTCTTGACGGCGGCGTTTATGATAACACGCCCGTTGAGATGATGCTCCGCAACGGCTACACAAATCTTGTTGTTGTTGATATTTCTAACCTCAAGGGAATCGGTCACAGAGTTGATTTCACAAATGCTCAACTTGTTTATATCAGACCGAATAACGTTGATGAGCTTGGCGCGGCGTTTGATTTCAGCGAAGAGATGTATGAAAAGCGCATAAAGATGGGATATCTCGATGCAAAAAAGGCATTCGGCTTGCTCTCGGGCAGACTCTATTATTTCGGCAAAGACGTTTTCAGAGAAATGGTTGTCAGATACGGTGCGGAAGCCTGTCAGCAGCTTGAAGAGATGGCGCTTGAACTTGGGCTTGAAAGACTTGCCGTTTATACTCCCGACAGCTTCGTTGCACAGCTTAAGGAGCTTTATACCGCCAATCTTGAAGAATATAACAAACGTCAGGAAGAGGCGGAGCAAAAACGCATTTACGGTCAGTTCATCAAAAGAATGCCGCTTTTTAAATCGGGCAAGGATTACACCGAAGCAATCGCAATTTTAGATAATATCATTGAATAAAAAGAAGGAGTACGGTTTGCCGTACTCCTTTTTTATTACTGCATCTTTTCCTGCTTAACCTTGTGGTCTACGATGTGACGCTTTGCAAGCTCTGCGGTAACCTCATCAAGTGAGATGCCCATTTCAATCATCATAACGGTTATGTGATAAATGAGGTCTGCTATTTCATAAACGGTTTCGGCTTTGTCGCCGCCCTTCGCACCGATGATAACCTCAGTGCATTCTTCGCCGACTTTCTTGAGGATTTTATCAATGCCTTTTTCAAAAAGATAGGTTGTGTAAGAGCCTTCTTTTTTGTTTATTTTTCTGCCAACGAGCATATCATAAAGACCTTCGTAGGAGAATGCTTCATCGTTGCTCTCAACGATATCGTTGAAGAAGCAGGTTTCGTTGCCTGTGTGGCAGGCAGGACCATCCTTGATAACGTCGATAAGAAGAGTATCCTTATCGCAGTCTGTGCGGATGCTAACAACGTTCTGATAGTTGCCCGATGTTGCGCCCTTGCGCCAGAGCTCCTGTCTGCTTCTGCTGTAAAAACAGGTTTTGCCTTCTTTTATTGTAATATCAAGGCTTTCTGCGTTCATATAAGCAAGCATAAGAACCTTTTTTGTGTAGTGGTCCTGAATAATTGCAGGAATTAGTCCGTTTGCATCAAATTTAAGGTCAGTCATTTTTATATCCTCATTTCTATGTTGTTATCGTTAAGATATTTTTTCAAATCCGCAATGCTCAGCTCTTTGAAATGGAAGATTGAAGCGGCAAGACCTGCGTCTGCACAGCCTGCCTTGAAAAGCTCAAGGAAGTCTTCTTTTTTGCCTGCGCCGCCGCTTGCAATAACGGGGATTGAAACAAGCTCGCTGATTGCCTGAAGCATTTCAAGGTCAAAGCCCTGTTTAACACCGTCTGTGTCAATGCTGTTAACAACAAGCTCGCCTGCGCCGCTGTTTTCGCCGTTTTTTGCCCATTCAAGAGCGTCAATGCCTGTGTCAATTCTGCCGCCCTTGCTGAAGATGCGGAATTTGCCGTCAACGCGCTTGATATCCATTGAAAGCACAACGCACTGGTCGCCGTATTTCTTTGCGGCTTTTTCAATCAGAGACGGGTCTTTGATTGCGCCCGAGTTAACGGAAACCTTATCTGCGCCGCATTTGAGCACTCTGTCAAAATCATCAAGAGTGTTGATTCCGCCGCCGACTGTGAGAGGAATAAATATCTCTTTTGCAACCTGAGTGAGAGCATCTGTGAAAAGACCTCTGTTTTCGTATGAAGCGGTGATATCGTAAAAAACAAGCTCATCCGCACCGCTGTCGTTATAAAAATGAGCAAGCTCAACGGGCGAAGCAACGTCCTGAATGCCTTCAAAATTAACGCCCTTAACAACTCTGCCGTTGCGCACGTCAAGGCAGGGGATTATTCTTTTTGTTATCATTTGTTACCTCCTGCGGCGGCAAGAGCTTCTTTGAGGTCAAGCTTGCCTTCATAAACCGCTTTGCCGAGAATTGCGCCGTAAATATTCATATCGGCGAGAGTTTTAACTTCGTCAATAAACGTTATGCCGCCCGAAGCAACGATATCGAGTCCTTCGATTTTTGAAAGCTCTTTATAGATTTCAAGGTTTGTGCCCGAGAGCATACCGTCTTTTGAGATATCGGTGTAAATAACCGTTTTAACGCCTGTATCACGCAGTTTTTTGCAGAATTCAACCGAATCAACGCTTGTTGTTTCCTGCCATCCGTTAACGGCAACAAGACCGTTTTTTGCATCAACGCCAACGGCAACCGCGTTGCCGTAAGTTTTGACGGCTTCTTCAACAAACGGATAATTCTTAACTGCCGCCGTGCCGAGGATTACTCTTTTAACGCCGAGGCTGAGGTAATCCTCAATCCTCTGCATATCGCGTATGCCGCCGCCCACTTCAATGAAAAGACCTTTGATAGCCGCCGCTTCACGGATAGCCTCAAAGTTAACGGGTGAGCCGTGCTTTGCGCCGTCAAGGTCAACCATATGCAGGTTTGTTGCGCCCGCTTTCATAAATTCGTGTGCCATTGCGGCAGGGGAATCGGCATAAATTTTAACTTCGTTATAATCGCCTTTGGTCAGGCGAACAACCTTGCCGCCGAGAATATCGGTTGCAGGAAAAATTTGCATATCAATCACCTGTAATTATATTTCTGAAAAAGCTTTGAGAAGAGCAAGACCCTTTGCGCCGCTTTTTTCGGGGTGGAACTGCATACCGTAAACGTTGCCGTTTTTAACAATAGCAGGCACTGCAACGCCGTATTCTGCAAAAGCGAGAGTGTTTTCAACGCAGTTTCTTGCATAGAAAGAGTGAACAAAATACATATAATCGCCCGGTTCAACATATTTGAAAATCGGATCGGCTTTTGCGAAATTGAGTTTGTTCCAGCCCATATGAGGGATTTTCAGCTCTTTCGAAATCTGACCCTCAAGCGGACCAACGTAACCCTTTATGAGTCCGAGACCCATATGAGCGCCGTATTCAAAGCTCTTTTCAAAAAGCATCTGCATACCGAGGCAAATGCCGAGAATGGGTTTGCCTGTTGCGGCAAGGTCGCAAACAAGCTGACCCAGACCGCTGTCTTTGAGCTTTTTTGCGGCATCGGCAAATGCGCCAACGCCGGGGAGAATTATTTTATCGGCATTTTCGATTTCTGCTTTGTCGCTTGTGATTTTGCAATCGATGCCGAGACTCTCAAGCGATGATGAAAGCGAAAAAAGGTTGCCGCAGCCGTAGTCAATTATAGCAATCATTAAAGAAGTCCTTTCGTTGAGGGGATTTCGCCGCCGAGGGTGAGGTCTTCAAAAACAGCCTTGCAAAGAGCTCTGCCGACTGATTTGAAAATGCCCTCAATAATGTGGTGGCTGTTTTTGCCGTAGAATTGTTTGATATGGAGAGTAACGTCGCTGTTACGAACGAATGAGATAAAGAATTCTTCAACAAGCTCCGTATCCATTCCGCCAACGGCAGGGGTGGGGATATTGACGTCATAGTTGAGATAAGCTCTGCCGCTGATATCAACGCTTGAAAGAATAAGAGTTTCGTCCATCGGAAGAACAATGCTTCCGTAGCGTGAGATACCTCTCTTTTCGCCAACAGCTTTTGCAAACGCCTGACCGAGCACAATGCCAACGTCTTCAACAGTGTGGTGATAATCAACGTGAGTGTCGCCAACGCAGGTAACTTTTAAATCCATTCTGCCATGGCGTGCAAAAAGCTCAAGCATATGGTCAAGAAAACCGCAACCTGTATTGATTTCGTTTTTGCCCGTACCGTCGAGACAAAGGTATAAATCAATATCGGTTTCGTTTGTTTTTCTTTTTATTGAAGCATCTCTCATTTGTTTTCCTCCATAATCTGCGCAACCGCATCGGTGAATACCTGCATTTCTTCAGCAGAGCCAACGGTAATTCTCAGATAATTATCAATTTTGGCTTTTTTGAAATATCTGATAAGAATATTTCTTTTTCTTAATTCCTCATAAAGCTTTGCGGCAGGAATCTTATCGCTCGAAGCAAAAATGAAGTTTGCTTTTGAATCCGTGCACCTAAAGCCGAGAGCTTCAAGCTGTTTTTGGGTTTTGTCTCTGATTTCAACAATCTCAGCAATCTTGGCGTCATAATATTCGTTATCGGCTATTGCGGCGGCGGCAGCTTTGATTGAAAGAGTGTTGAGATTATAGGGGTTAAACGAAAACTTGAGTTTGTTTAAATCTTCGATAATCTCTTTTTGTGCAATGCCGAAGCCGACTCTTAAGCCTGCAAGCGAATGGCTCTTTGAAAAAGTTCTTGTAACAAGCAGGTTTGAATATTTTTTAACAAGCTCCATACAGCTTTTGCCGCAGAAAGCCATATATGCTTCGTCCATAATAACAAGGTTATCGGGGTTGGAGGAAACGATTTTTTCAACGTCATCATAGCTGAGAGCAAGACCTGTGGGAGCGTTGGGGTTTGCAATAACGATATTCTTGCCTTTGTTTATGTAATCGTTTATGTCGATTGAAAAATCGTCTTTAAGCGGAATCTGCTCCAGCTCAACGCCGAAGATATCTGCATAAACGGGATAGAAGCCGTAAGAAATCTCGGGGCAGCAGAGCTTGCCGCCCTTGCCGCAAAAGCCCATGATGGCAAATGCGAGCACGTCATCGGAGCCGTTGCCGCAGAAAACCATATCGGGTGTAACGCCAAACCGGTTTGCGATTGCGGCTGTGAGTTCTTTTAACTCGGGGTCGGAGTAGCGGTTGAGGTTATCAATCACTTGTTCCGAAAGAACTTCCTTGACCTTTGGCGACGGAGCAAAAGGCGATTCGTTTGTGTTGAGCTTTATAACTTTAACGTTCGCCTGTTCGCCCGGCACGTAAGGCACAAGGCTTTTATAGTTATCTGAAAGAAATCTGCTCATGGCATTTCCTCATTTCTCAAATCTTATTGCGGCGCTTCTGCCGTGAGCCTGCAAGCCTTCGCGGTTTGCAAAAAGAACAATGTTATCCTTAACTTTGCCGAGAGCTTCTTCGGTGTAACAGATATACTGTGATTTCTTCACGTAGTCGTCAACCGAAAGGGGAGATGAAAATCTTGCCGTGCCTGAAGTGGGCAGAGTGTGGTTTGTGCCTGCAAGGTAATCGCCGAGAGCTTCGGGAGTGTTCTTGCCAAGGAAAATTGAACCTGCGTTCTTGATTTTATCGAGATATTTAAAAGGCTCGTCAACGCAGACCTCAAGGTGTTCGGGTGCGATTTCGTTTGCAATTTCAACGCCCTGTTCGAGGTCTTTGGCTATGATGATTTTACCGTTTGTGTCGATTGAAGCTCTTGCAATTTCTTCACGGGGCAGAGTTTTGAGCTGGGCTTCAATTTCATCTCTGACCGCATAGGCAAGCTCTTCACTGTCCGTAACAAGAACTGCGCTTGCAAGCTTATCATGTTCAGCCTGTGAAAGAAGGTCAGCCGCAACGTAAGCAGGGTTGCAGGTGCCGTCTGCAAGAACAAGAATTTCGCTCGGACCGGCAATCATATCGATGTCGACCAGACCGTAGAGCATTCTTTTTGCGGTTGCAACAAAAACGTTGCCGGGACCGACAACTTTATCAGCTTTGGGAACACTTTCCGTTCCGTAAGCAAGTGCGGCAACGGCCTGTGCGCCGCCTGTTTTGATGATTGTATCAACGCCTGCAATCTTTGCCGCGCAGAGAATTGCAGAGGGGATGTTGCCGTTTTTATCGGGCGGAGTAACCATAATGATTTCGCTTACGCCTGCGATTTTGGCAGGAATTGCGTTCATCAGAACGGTTGAGGGATAGCTGGCGGTGCCGCCGGGCACATAGATACCGACTTTTTCAATCGGGGTGATTTTCTGACCCGAGATTGTACCGTCACCGTTATTGATTTCAAAGCCCTTGCGAAGCTGCTTTTCGTGGAAATTCCATATGTTTTTCTTTGCTTTTTCAAGAGTTTCGATGAGTGCAGGGTCTTCGCTCTGATAAGCGGCTTCAATTTCTTCTGCTGTAACGCGCAGATTTTCAATTTCAGCCTTATCGAATTTAAGTGAATATTCCTTGAGTGCGGCGTCACCGTTTTCACGAACGTTTTTGATGATATCGGCAACGATGGCTTCAACGCCGCTTTCGAGCTTTATGTCACGGGTAAGAATATCTTCTTTAGCCGCATTTTCTATGTTAATTATTTTAATCATTTTGCAAGCACCTTCTTAAGCTTTTCCATAAGGTTATCAATGTCTTCGTTCTTGAATTTATAAGATGATTTGTTGGCAATGAGTCTTGCGCTGATGGGCATAATCTTTTCATAAACGCGCAGGTTGTTTTCCTGCAGAGTTTTGCCCGATTCAACAATATCAACAATAACGTCGGATAAACCGAGAATTGGAGCGATTTCGATTGAACCGTTGAGCTTGATAATTTCAATCTCGCGGTTGAGTGAGATATAATAATTTTTTGCTATGTTCACAAACTTTGTTGCAACTCGCAGAGGTCTGTCAAAATCCTCAACGTAATCGTTGGGCGCGGCAACGCACATATTGCATTTGCCAAGGTCGAGGTCAAGAAGCTCATAGATATCAAAGTTGCCTTCTTCGAGAATATCCTTGCCCACAACGCCGATATCGGCGGCACCGTGAGCGATATAAATTGCAACATCGGAGGGCTTAACAAGAAGATAGCGTACGCCGTTTTCTTTGTTTTCAAAAACAAGCTTTCTGTTATCGCTGTAGATTTCGCTGCAGTCATAACCGATTGAAGCAAAAAGCTCATAAACCTTGTCGCCGAGTCTGCCTTTCGGTAAAGCTATATTCAGCATGATGCCACCTCCCTGAGAGCGCCGTTTTCAAAATTATAAACAGTCTTTGCTTTGAATCCTTCGGGAACAGTATGTTCAACTCTTACCGAAAAACCTTTGTCGATAAAGCTCTGCGCAACAGAGAGAAGGGATTCGCTGTTGCTTGCCGAGTCAAAGAGAATAAGAATATCGCTGTCGTAACCGCGTTCTTTTCTGTAATAAAGGTTAAGGTTATCAAGATAAACGGCAAAGCCGATAGCCTGCGTAACGTCGCGCAGTTTTGCGGCAAGGTTATCGTATCTGCCGCCCGAGAGAACGGCGTTGGGAGCCTTTTCAACGTAACCCTGAAAAATTATGCCGTTATAATATTCAGTGTTGCTCAGAACCGAGAGGTCGATGAAAAGCTTGTCCGCAATTTCGCTTTTGCCGAGCGCGGCGGCGATGAATTCAAGCTCGGTGCAAGCTTTCTTCATTGTTTCGTTTGAAGCGAGGGCGCAAAGTTCGGGCAAAGTCTGCATAAGTTTGCTGTTAATTTTTGCAAGCTTGATAAGAAGCTCCGTTTTCGCTTCGTCTGCACCGCATTTTTCGCAAACGGTTTTGAGATCGTGCGAATTCTTACCCTTGATGCAGGTGATGATTTCTTTTTTTGCGTTTTCGCTGATTTTCATTTCTGCAAGCAGAGAGGGGATAAACGCCATATGAGAAACGGAGAGAATAAACTTATCGTCAATCGCATTGAGGCTCTTGGCGGCAAGAGAGAGAACTTCGGCAACAAGGTAATTATCAACCTTGCCGAGCACCTCAACGCCCGTCTGCTTGATTTCTTTGAAATCGTTTGAACTTTCAGTCATTCTGAAAACGCTTTCATTATAGAAGAGCTTTGTAAGAGCATCGTTAAGTTTGGCGTTTTTAACAATGGAGAGAGTAATATCGGGTTTAAGAGCCATAAGGCGTCCGTCCGAATTGTTGAAGGCAAGAATGCTGCTGCTTGAGAGGAAATCTCTGTTATCGCTGTAAAAGCTGTATTCCTCAAATTTTGCCATTCTGTATTCTTTATAACCCCATTTTTTATAGAGACTTGAAAGCTCATAGGTGAGGCTGTCTTCTTTTGACATTGTTGCAAGTAAATCTTTCATAATATCACCTGATAATTTTAGTCTGGATAGAGTATAACACACTTTAACGTATTAGTCAATTAGCGATTTACCACGCTAAATTATTTTATATCCGATTTTATTTATTGAAGTTATACAATAATAGCTTATTTTAAGTCTTCTTCGTATTTCTTTAAGCATTCAAAGCTTTCGCGGCTTATAACGTGTTCAATGCGGCAGGCGTCGATAGCGGCTTGGTCAGCACTAACACCGATTCTCATAAGCCAGTTGGTGATTGTTTCGTGACGCTGATATATATTTTTAGCGATTTTTACGCCGCTTTCGGTCAGGGTAATAAGCCCGTCTCCGTCGGTTGTGATATAACCTTTTTCGCGAAGATTACGCATCGCAACGCAAACACTGGGTTTTGAATAACCGAGCTCTGTTGCAATGTCAACCGAACGCACCGCGTTTTTCTTTTTGCTCAGAACGTATATGGTTTCAATGTAGTTTTCTGCTGATTCGCCCATAATCATGATGCTGCAGCTCCTATTTTATATTTAGTTTACAAATGATATCATATATATCATAATATTTCAATAATAATCTTGACATAATTAATTACAATATGTTATCGTTTAATTGTTAATTTAACAAAAAAGGTGATTATAATGAGAAAAAATGCGAGAAAAGCAGATAAACCCAAGAGAAATAAGAAGGAGATATTCAAAAAGATTATAATTATCTTTGCCGCCGTTGTTGCTTCAATAACCGTTCTTACTGTTGCGGTTAACCTTATTCTTTATAACATCAATATGAACAGGGTTAAGGAGTATTCGGCGGTTGTTAATCCCGATGCGGTTAAGCCTGTTCTTGATGAAAACGGCGAATACACTTTTGTTACCGACAGAGAACTCAAAATTCTGCATCTGACAGACATACATATTGGCGGCGGCTGGATGACGTTCAACAAAGACAGAATGGCTCTTAACGCCGTTGCCGCAATGGTAACTGCAGAAAAACCTGACCTTGTTGTTATAACGGGTGATATTGCTTATCCTGTTCCGTTCCAATCCGGCACATTTAACAACAAAACTTCCGCCAAGCTTTTTATAGCTCTTATGGAGCAGCTTGAAGTGCCGTGGACTGTGACTTTCGGTAACCACGATACCGAATCTTACAGCTATTTCAGCCGCGAAAAAATCGGTGAGCTTTATTCCGATGATTCTCTTGAACACTGTCTTTTCTCAATGGGTCCCGATGACGTTGACGGCGTTGGCAACCATTTTATCCACGTCAAAAACTCTCAGGGTATTCCTGTTCAGGAACTTGTTTTCATTGATTCTCATTCATATACTGACGGCGATATTTTCGGAATTTTCTGGAAATACGATAACGTTCATCAGAATCAGGTTGATTGGTATGAAAAGAAAATCAAAGAAGCCCAGAAGCTCAACCCCGATGTGAAATCCCTTATGTTTATGCATATTCCGCTTGTTGAGTTCAAGGATGCTTATGATGCATATCTTGCAAACGGCGAAAAAGATACTGCCGACGTTAAGTATGTTTCGGGTGTTATCGGCGAAAAAGACCCGTATATTTACGGCGGTATGCACGAGGATAATCTTTTTGAAAAAGCCACCGAGCTCGGAAGCACTCAGGCAATCTTCTGCGGTCATGACCATCTCAATAATCTCGTTCTTAATTATAAGGGTATCGATTTTACATATGGCTACAGCGTTGACTATCTTGCCTATGTCGGTATCAGTAAAAAAGGTGACCAGAGAGGCTGTGTTGTTATAACAGTTAACCCCGACGGAAGCTATACTCAGAGCCACGAAAACTATTATCAGGATAAGTATCAGCCCTTGCATCCTAAAGAAGATGTGACGTTTGTCAACAAATAAGCATATAAAAATAACGGGTATTCCTCATTAGAGGAGTACCCGTTTTTTAGTGAATAATTAATGGTGGCGCTGCCCGCACACGATTATATTTGTTTGCAATATTTATCGATAAATGCAGTTACCGTTGACCAGTAAAGCTCAGGATTGACAAGCTCGGAAATTGCGTGCGGTGAATTCGGAACAACAAGGCGTTGTTTTTCGCAGGATGCGGCTTCATAGAGTGAATAGTTCATCCAGAAAGGAACAAAATCGTCTTTCTCGCCGTGAATGAACAGGGTGGGGGTTACGGATTTTTTAACCTGTTCAACTGCTGATGCATCTTTGATATCAAATCCGATTTTAACTTTTGCAACCGCATTTGCAAGATGAAGAAGCAATTCTGCAGGCGCACCGGGACAGAGGTCTCTTATTCTTACGGAATATAAATCCCAAAGATTTGTGAAACCGCAGTCGGCAATGCAGCATTTGACGTTTGAGGGCAGAGTTTCTCCTGTTGCCATCATAACCGTTGCAGAGCCCATTGAAACGCCGTGAAGAACAATTTTTGCATCGGGATTTCTGTCGGAGATGTATTTTGCCCAGTCAACTATGTCAAATCTTTCAAACCAACCCATTGTGCAATATTTATGCTCGCTCTTGCCGTGAGCTCTCGAATAGGGCATAACGAGGTTATAACCCATATCGTAATATCTCTTTGCAAAAACGTTGTCGGTGTTGGGGTCGCCCGTAAAACCGTGGCAGAAAATTATATAGATATCCGAACCGTTATCGTATTCAAGCGCGTGAAGGCACTTGCTGTCTTTATTGAAAGTGAATATGTTCTTGTGTGCGGTTGATCTGTAGAATTCTATGCCTTCAAGAGCTTCGGGGCTTTTGTGAAGAATGTTCTTTGTTTCTTCGTCAAGCATACCGGGACCCTGCTGAAGCTTTTTTATGCCCTTGCTGCTGAGAAATGCGTCAATGAAAAAATTGCCCGTTGCCGCAAGAGCACCTGCGCCGATAGCGCCAACCTTGATTGCGTTCTTTATTTTTTTATTCATTTTATTTTCCTCCGCAAAACATAAAGCCGCCATATTTCAGGCGGCTTGAGTTTTAATCCTAATACTCGAATCTCTTGATTTTCTGAGTTGTGGTTTTGTTGAACTCAGTACGTCTGATTTTAAAGTTGAGAATTTTCTTATATGAGGGAAGCTTCTCGTTAACGTTGTTTACGGTCTTTTCATAGATATCGTAAAGCTCGCGGTCCGAGAAATCTTCGGCGCTCTTACCTGTCTGTTCTTTGAGTTCATCAAAGTTGGGGTAGATTCTTGCGCCAACGATATCTTCGCCTTTTTTGTTTTTATCGGCAAGAACAAGGCATTCGCCAACAAGAATATCTTCTGCAAGGTGATATTCGAGTTCTTCGGGATAGATGTTTTTACCGTTGCTTGTAACAATAACGTTTTTGCTTCTGCCGGAGATATAATAATGACCCTTATTATCTACAAAACCGAGGTCGCCTGTGTGGAAGTAGCCTTCCTCGTCAATAACCTTTGCGGTTTCTTCGGGATTATTATAATAACCGAGCATAACCATATCGCCCTTAACGCAGATTTCGCCAATACCGGTTACGGGGTCGGGATCAAGAATCTTTGCTTCGCTGCCGGGGATAGGTTCACCAACGGATTCGGCAAGATGCAGTCTGTCATGGTTGATGATTGCAAGGGGAGCGCATTCCGTCAGACCGTAGCCAAAGATAATCTGAATACCGATTGCATCAAAATCTTTGAGAATCTGAGGATTGATAGGTGCGGCGCCGCAGATGATAAGACGCATATTGCCGCCGAATGTATCGATGATTTCTTTGAAGAACAGATTTTTGAGGTCAAGACCAACCTTCTTACCTGCCTTAACAAGAACCTTGCCCACCTTGAAAAGAGTTTCGCCGTGAGGCTTCGCTTTGATAGCTTTCATCAGTCTTCTGTGAACGGTTTCGAGCAGAAGGGGAACGGCAACAAAAACAGAGGGAGAGAATTCCTTCATATTCTTGAGAACGTATTTGAAGCCGTCGCAGAAAGTAACTTTTGCGCCGCAGTAAGGAGCAAAGAAAAGAATAATTGAGCTTTCAAACGTGTGGTGAAGCGGAAGAAGTGAAATGCCGCAGTCTTCAGGCTTGATTTTAACAACGCTCATTGCAGACATAACTTCAAAGCAGAAGTTTCTGTGGCAAAGCATAA
>JAFXJO010000037.1 GCA_017532185.1 Clostridia bacterium
AAAGGTGTATTCGCTTGCTTCTTCTGCGCCAAGCTTTTCGATGAAGATAACGTCGCCAGCTTCAACCTTGTACTGCTTGCCGCCTGTTTCGATAATTGCGTACATTCGGAATATCAATCCTTTTCTTATAGACTCGCTATTCTTGTAACACTTATAACTGGGTTACCTGAGGCACAGAAAACCTGTTTTTGGGCATAGCTATACCCGCCCCGAATATGCGGCATATAGGATTATAGCATAACAATCAAGCCTTGTCAAATATTTTTTTGACTTTTTTGAAATTATTTTTTGCATAATCCTATTATATTTTACATTATATATTATTTTGCTCCTTGCAGGCTGTAAGTGTGTTCTGCATGAGCATGGCAATTGTCATCGGTCCGACACCGCCGGGCACGGGAGTTATCATCGAAGCCTTTTCCTTAACTTCTTCAAAATCAACGTCGCCGCAGAGTTTACCGTTTTCAAGTCTGTTGATACCAACGTCAAGCACAATAGCGCCTTCGCCAACCATATCTGCCTTAACAAAGTTGGGAATACCAACCGCCGCAACAAGAATATCTGCCTGCTTTGTTATTGAAGGCAGATCAACCGTTCTGGAATGGCAGACGGTTACGGTTGCGCTCTTTGAAAGCATAAGCATTGCCATAGGCTTGCCGACTATATCGCTTCTGCCGATGATAACGCAGTGTTTGCCTGCAGGGTCAACGCCCTCATATTCAAGCATTTTCATCATGCCCATAGGTGTGCATGGCATAAGCTTGCCCATGCCTGTTGAAAGCAGACCAACATTTTCGGGATGGAAGCAGTCAACGTCTTTCATCGGAAGAATTCTTTTGAGAACTTCGTCTTTATTAATATGTTTGGGAACGGGAAGCTGACAAAGAATACCGTTGACCGAAGCATCAGCATTAAGTTTATCAATAAGAGCAAGAAGCTCCTCTGTTGTTGTTTCTTCGGGCATTGCGAATTCAAGAGAGCGCATACCCACTCTTTCGCAAGCCATCTTTTTGTTGTTAACGTAAACTCTCGACGCAGGGTCACTGCCAACGATAATAACCGCAAGAGCCGGCTCAACGCCCTTTTCTTTGAGCGCAGCAACCTCAGCCGCAATTTTATCAAGGTTATATTCTCTTATAGCCTTGCCGTCAATAAGCTTTGCCATATTTACACCTCATTATCAATAGCAACGGTTTCTGACTGCGTTGCGTTTTCTTTTGTTTCAGCCTCATTTTTAACGGCTGCTTTTTCTTTTTTTGCTTTTTCTTTCGCAATAACGTCGGCATCAAAATAATCAATGCCTTCAATGGGTTTAGGGTTCTTTGTATACTTTATCAAAAGCGCAACAAGCAACACCGAGCAAACAACAACGATTGCCGCTGAAAGTGCCTGTGAGGTTCTGATTTGTGTGCCTGCAATATAAAGGCTGTCTGTGCGAAGACCTTCAACAACCATTCTTTCAAGGCCGTACCATATGCCGTAGCAAAGGAAAGTCTGTCCGCTGAACTTGCGGAACTTTGTTGTGATTATATAAAGCACAAGCACGCCGAGCAAACACCAGAGAGATTCATAGAGGAAGGTCGGATGAACAAATTTATCGGGATCAACGGAAAAACCGTTTGCCGCAAATTCAGCCTGATTGTTAACAATATAATTGTGAACTTTCGGGCTCCACATACCCCAGGGCATATCGGTGTTAACGCCGAAAGCTTCCTGATTTGTGAAGTTGCCCCATCTTCCTATACCCTGACCGATAAGAAGGCTCATACCCGCAATATCGAGCAGATTCCAGAAATTCAGCTTGCGCACCTTGCAAACAACAAACGCCGCCGCAATGCCTCCGATGATACCACCGTAAATCGCAAGACCGCCTTCCCAGATTTTGATGATATTGGCAGGATTTGCGGAATAGAAATCCCATTTTGAGAACACATAATAGAGCCTTGCACCGATTATCGCGGCAAAAGTGCCATAGATAAGCACGTCAATCATTTTATCGAGACTCATCTTCCATTTATAAGCCATTCTGCCGCCGAAAAGCACGGCAAGAGCGAAGCCGAACGCGATGATAGCACCGTAAAATTTGATTGAAACCTCGTTGCCGAAAAGAGTAAATTCAGCAAGAACACTTGGTATTTCAAAGGTTTTTTCAAGTCCTTTGAATGAAACTGTTGTGAAATCGTTCATTCTGTTTCTCCTTATTCAACAGGAACAATAACGGACAGAGCCGAATATTCATCCTTGATTTTTGCAAGCCTTGCCTGTGCCTTTTCAAGCGTTACGCTCTTGCAGGCTTCAATTTCGGCAAAAGGCTCATAGCCGTTGAAATAAAGATTCATAAGCAGATTAGCGGTATCGTCAATATCGTTATAGCCCATAACCATTCTGCCGTAGAATTTGCGTTTTGCTCTTTCAAAAGCAGCAGAATCAATACCTTCTGAACCGAGCCTTGCAAATTCTTCCTTAATAATTGCAGCAGCCGCCTCGGGGTCTTTGCTTGTGCCGCCAAGCATTACGCACGAAAAACCGAAACCGTTGAAAAGCTCTGAGCCGAAGCCCATATCAACAAGTTCCTCATCAAGCAGCTTTTTGAAAAGCGGAGAAGATTTGCCTGCAACCGCCTCAAGCATAATCTGCGATGCAATTTCGTCTTCAAGCGAAAGAAGAGGCTCAGAGATATCCTCCTTGAAGCCAAGCATAAACTGCTTTTGAGCAACAGAAAGCTTTTCTTCAATATAATTCTGAACGGGAACAGCATCCTCTTTTTCAAACTTTCTCTCGCATTCGGAACCGTCTGTTTTTTTGATACCGTTTTCAACAATCTCTGCAACCTTTTCGGGTTCGATGCCGCCAACTACGCTGAGCACCATATTGCCCGGATTATAGAAATTCTCATAAAGTCTGTAAAGCAGGTCGGCATCAATTTTTGCTATTGAATCCTGTGTTCCTGCGATATCAATTCTTACGGGGTGCTTGCTGTAAAGCGCCTTGAGAAGATTGAACATTACCTGCCAATCAGGCAAATCCTGATACATTCGAATTTCCTGACCGATAATGCCCTGTTCCTTTTCAACGGTCTGCTGTGTAAAATAGGGGTTCTGAACAAAATCAAGAAGAATATTGAGAGATTCTTCAATATTTTCGGAGCCTTTGAAAAGGTAAGCGGTTTTTTCAAAGCTTGTGTAAGCGTTTGCGCTTGCGCCTGTTTTTGCGAAACGCTCAAATGCATTCAAATCTTCGCTCTCAAAAAGCTTATGCTCAAGAAAATGAGCCGTTCCTTCGGGAATGGTTTCAAACTCTCCCGAAACATTTTTGACCGCGGTATCGATTGAACCGTATTTAACGCCGAAAACCGCATAAGCAGAGCTGTAGCCCGCTTTGGGCAAAACTCTTATTTCGAGACCCGATGAATGCTTGCCGCAATAAACGGTTTCGCCAAGCTTTTTATCGGTATATTTTTTAAACTTCATTTTCTGCCTCCTCCTGCGCCGAAAGCATAAAGACGGTGTCAACCGAAAGCTTTTTCACCGCCGCGCAGACATCCTCCATCGTTACCTGCTCAATACCGTTCACAACCTCTTCGGGAGTTAAAATTTCATCGCTTGTTACCTGAGATGAATACCAACCGAGAATGCCCTCGGGAGTTGTGAAAGTATGCTTTTCGCGAAGCGCACGCTTTGAGGATTCAAGCACCTCGGGATCGGTTTTTCCGTTTCTCAAATCAGAAAGCTGGCTGAGCACCTCGGCAGAAACTTTTTTCTCTTTATCTGTATCAATGCCGCTTTCAACCAGAACAATGCCCTTGCTTGCAACAAGCCTTGACCAGCAATAATAAGCAAGGCTCATTTTTTCACGGATATTCATAAAGAGCTTTGAATAGGTACCCATGCCGAAAATATCGTTCATAACCGTAACGGCAAAGATATTGTCTCTTCTGTGGCTCATTCCCGCCCTGAAGCCCATAACAAGCTTTCCCTGATTAACGGGGAATTTTTCTTCAAAGCGGTTAAAACGCCTGCTGCGCTGAATAAACACCGTTTCAAGCGTTGCCGGATTACGTTCAACTTTATCAAAAGCTTTTTTAAAAATCTCCGCAACCCTTTCTTCATCCGCCGCACCGACAACGGTTATCTGAAAAACAGCGGTTGAAAGCATATTCTTCCATGCATCGTAAACGTCAGCCATCTTAACGCTCTGAATTTCTTCGATTGTGCCGTATTTATCTTTACCGAAAGCTTCATTATGGCACATATGGCTGATACACTTGTTGAACGCATAGGTGCGCTTATCGTTAAGCTCCTCTTCAATGCGCTGAATGAGCAAACGTTTTTCTGTTGCAAGCGATTCCGCACCGAAAGAGCCGTTTTTCACGTTGGGTTTAAAAATAATATCGGAAAGAAGCTGAGCCGCTTCAAGCTGAATACTTTCATCATCAAGAGCAAATTTATCAGCAAGGCTCGTTATGCTGAGACTAAGCACCTGCGCTTCACCGTTTTTGGCAACACCGGCACCGAGAATTGCACCGTAAAGCTCATCAAGTCTGCCGTTGAGCAAAGAAAGCTCGGGATAAGCCTTACAGGAACGCTTAAGAAGATAAACAAGCAACGAATTCGCCGCCATTCTCTCATCCATCGGCAGAGCCATTGAAACGGAAATACAGCTTGTTTTGAATTTATCGGCAGGCTCGGAAACAAGTCTGACCTTATCGGCCAGCATTCTTATATTTGGCATTAAATCACTTCCTTAAAAATCTGTGTCAGATATCGCAAGCTGCAACCATTTCATAGGTTTCCCTTTTTACAACGATTCTTGCATCGCCGTTATTGACCATAATAACGGGAAGCTTTGGAATGCGGTTATAGTTTGATGCCATTGAGTAGTTATAAGCGCCCGTTGAAAGCACCGCAAGAATATCGCCTGCTTCAACAGTCTGGATTTTTGTGTTTTCCTGAATGAGGTCGCCGCTTTCACAGCATTTGCCTGCAACGGTGACGGTCATATTCTTTTCTTCGGTTGCCTTGTTGGCACAGATAACCTGATAATCAGCCTGATAAAGAGCGTATCTCGGATTATCAGCCATACCGCCGTCAACGGAAACAAAAGTGCGGATACCGGGAATTTCTTTCACTGCGCCGACTGTATAAACCGTAAGACCTGCCGCACCAACAACGGAGCGACCCGGCTCAATGAGAATAAACGGCATCTTAAGACCGAGTTTTTCGGTTTCAGCCTTAACAACGGCAGAAACGTTCTTCATATATTCACCGTAAGGAATGGGAGTATCGCCGTCAACGTATTTTATGCCGAAGCCGCCGCCGAGATTGAGTTCATCAAACTCAACTCCCGTTTCATCTTTGATTTGCTTATAGAGATTGAGCATAACCTCTGCCGCAAGTTCGAACGGGTCTATATCAAAAATCTGCGAGCCGATATGGCAATGCAGACCCCTGAGCTTGAGGTTGGGCATCGCAAGCGCCGCCTTAACAGCCTCAAGAGCTTCGCCCGTTTCAAGAGCAAAACCGAATTTTGAATCGATCTGACCCGTTTTTATAAAATCGTGTGTGTGAGCGTCAACGCCGGGCTTGATGCGCATCATTATGCCTGCAACCTTACCTGCATTTCCTGCAATTTCATTGAGCTTTTCAAGTTCTGTGAGGTTATCAACAACTATTCTGCCAACACCGTTTTCAACAGCCATCGCAAGCTCGTCGGGTGTTTTGTTGTTGCCGTGAAAAACGATGTTCTCTGCAGGAAAGCCAACCGAAAGAGCAGTATAAAGCTCGCCGCCCGAAACAACGTCAACGCCCGTGCCCTCCTGCTTGCAGATGCGGTATATCTCTTTGCAACTGAATGCCTTGCTTGCATAGCAAACAAGACCGTTGCCGCCGTAGTTTTCGTCAATGGAATTCTTGAACGCACGAAGATTGGCTCTTATCTCGTTTTCGTCAAAGATATAAGCAGGCGTGCCGAATTCCTTTGCAAGCTCAACCGTATCAGCCGAGCCGATGGTCAGATGACCCTTTTCATTTATTGAAATACAGTCTGAAACAAACATTTTCTTTCTCCAATCACTCTACCGCTGAAACGATTTCAGCCTTGATTTCTTCAACACCTGTTCCTTTGACAGATGAAAACTCAATTGTTTTTATATCCGAATAATCGGCAAGCTCCGCTTTAAGTTCTTCGCGGCGCTTTTCGGTTTCGGTTTTATTGAGCTTATCGCATTTTGTGAGAGCAATCACAAAAGGAATTTCCATCTGACGCAGGAAATAAAGCATATCCATATCGTCGGCAGAAGGCGCATGACGCATATCAATAAGCTGAACAACAAGCGCAATGTTTCTCTCTGATTGGAAATAACCTTCCATAAGGTCTGCCCAGCGCTTCTTTTCGCTCTGCTCTCTTTTTGCATAGCCGTAGCCCGGCAAATCAGCAAAAATCACACCGTCACCTTTAAAAAAGTTGACCGTTATTGTTTTGCCCGGCACCGAGCTGACTCTTGCAAGATTCTTGCGGTTAAAAACCTTGTTGATGAGCGAGGATTTGCCTACGTTTGAGCGTCCCGAAAAAACGATTTCGGGCAACCCTGAAGGCGGAAGCTGCTTTGACGTGCCGTAAGCGGCGGTGAATTCTATTTTATCAAATCTCATATTATCAATCCTGTGTTTTTATTTACTGTGCAATAGAGGGGCGTTTGCCGTTTTCGTTAACGGGAATACGGCTTTTTTCGCTTTTTTCTTCCAGCACCTTTTCGAGCGCGGCATCCCAAACGGCACCGACAGTTTTGACGGGCAGGAAAGTTATTGCTTCCTTAACCTTGGGGTCAACCTCATCAAGGTCTGCAATATTATCATAAGGGATAATCACAGTTTTAATACCTGCCCTGTAAGCCGCCATTGACTTTTCTTTAAGTCCGCCTATAGGAAGCACTCTGCCGCGAAGGGTTATTTCGCCTGTCATCGCAACGTCCTTGCGAACCTTTCTGCCCGAAAGAGCAGAAACAAGAGCCGTTGCAATTGTTACACCTGCCTAAGGGCCGTCTTTGGGAGTTGCACCCTCGGGAACGTGAACGTGGATATCTTTATCCTTATAGAAGCTTGAGCTTACGGGAAGCTCGTCTGCCTTTGAACGGATATAGCTGACCGCCGCCTTTGCGCTCTCCTGCATAACGTCGCCGAGAGAGCCTGTGAGTTCAAGCTTGCCGCTTCCCTCAAGCACCGCTGCTTCAATCTCAAGCATATCGCCGCCAACCGCAGTCCATGCAAGACCGTTAACAACGCCTACTTCGTCTTCTTTGACGATTGTATCGTTTTTGAATTTACGCGAGCCGAGAAGATTTTCAACGTCCTCGGGCTTAACGGAAACTTTTTCTGCGCCGTCGGAAATAATCTGCATTGCCGCCTTTCTGCAAACAGCGGCTATCTGCTGCTCAAGCGCACGTACGCCTGCTTCTTTTGTGTAACCCTCAATTATAAGGCTCAACGCTTTATCTGTAATTCTGAGCTGTTTTGAGGTCATTCCGTGACGTTTCGTCTGTTTGGGAACAAGATGCTTTTTGGCAATGTTGAGTTTTTCTTCAAACGTGTAGCTGCCCAACTCGATAATTTCCATTCTGTCCTGAAGAGGCTCGGGAATATTGGCTCTGACGTTTGCAGTGGTTATAAACATTACTCTGCTCAGGTCATAGGGCATCTCAATATAGTGGTCTCTGAAAGTTGCATTCTGCTCAGGGTCAAGCACCTCAAGCAATGCCGACGTGGGGTCACCCTTATAATCCGATGAAAGCTTATCGATTTCATCAAGCAGAATAAGCGGATTGTTTGTGCCTGCCTGCTGCATGGCGTTGATTATTCTGCCGGGCATTGAGCCGATATAAGTTTTTCTGTGGCCTCTGATTTCGGCTTCATCCTTAACGCCGCCGAGAGAAATGCGCGCATAGTTTCTGCCTGTTGCTCTTGCAACGGAGCGTGCAACCGACGTTTTGCCGACACCGGGAGGTCCCACAAGGCAGATTATCTGACCCTTGATATCAGGTGCAAGCACTCTGACTGCAAGGTATTCAAGAATTCTTTGCTTAACCTTCTCAAGACCGTAATGGTCATCGTTAAGTATCTTTTCGGATTTTTTGATATCCGTGTTTTCTTTGCTGAAATTGCCCCAGGGCAGAGCAAGGCAGGCCTCAAGATAATTCCTGCTGACCGCCGCCTCGGGTGATGAGGGCGAATATTTTTCGAGCTTATCGCATTCCTTGAAAAGCTTTTCCTTGATTTCATCCGAAGCCTTGAGATAAAAAATCTTTTCTCTGAATTCGCTGAGTTCCTCTTCGTGAGAAACTCCGCCGCCGAGCTCGGTTGAGATAACCTTCATCTGCTCGCGCAGATAATATTCTCTCTGGTTTTTATCGATTGCCTCCTGCACCTTATCGCCTATTTCAGCTTCAATTGAGAGCAGGTTGCCTTCGTTTGCAAGCAGAATGCAAAGTTCTTCAAGACGCTTTATCGGATTGATAACGTTGAGAATTCTCTGCCTGTCTTCATATTCAAGCATAATATTGCCTGCAACGTAGTCAGCAAGCTTGCCGGGGTCCGTTTCGTGCATAACGCTTGTTACGAGATCGGCAGGCATCTGCGGGGCGCAATCTGAATAATCAGCAAAAATATCTTTCGCGTGACGGACAAGAGCTTTTGCATAGTCTGCCTTATCAGCTCTTATCGCAGGCTCTTTAACAGGGAAAATCATTGCCTTGAGGTGACTGCCGTTTGAAGCGAGCATACCTTCAACAAGTCTTGCTCTGTACAAACCCTCAACCGCTACTCTCACGTTGCCGTTTTTGCCCGGAAGCTTGAGCACCTGCTTAACGCTTGCAACAACACCGATTTCGTAAAGGTCGCTGAAATCGGGATCGTCAACGGTTACGTCTTTCTGAGTTACAAGAAAAATTTCCTGATCTGTATCCATCGCTTTTTTAAGCGCATTAATTGATTTTTCTCTGCCCACATCAAAATGGATAAACATCTCGGGGAAAACAACAAGTCCCCTGAGAGCCACCGCAGGCATAAGTCTTAAGCTTTCATCTTTCATCTTTTATATAACTCCTTAAAATAGAGATTAATATTAAAATAAACATTTGGTTAGTTTAATATTATATAATATTATATACAAGCCGTCAACAGTAATAAACACACAAAAAGTTATGAAAATGAAAACTTAATATTAACAAAGGGTATAAAAAATCCGCTCCGCAAAAAGCGGAGCGGCTCGGAACATTTTTAATGATGTTATTTAAGTCTTGAAATAAGCTGACAGGCAACATAAATATTCTGAATCTTTTTTGCCTGCGCCCCTGTGGGAGTCAGGGTGATGGGCTGCGTTTCTGACGGAGTAACATAAAGCTTGAAGGCTATTGCATCCTGCCCGACTCGCATATTCTTGACTTCTTTGTATTCATAATCTCTCTGCTCAACATTGAGATACTTGAAAACAACGTCTTCAAGGTTGCGGCCCGTGAAAACTTTGATAACATCATCCTCATCATGCATATCCACTATAGCCTTTGCCTCTTCAAAGGTAAGGCTTGTGCACTTGAATTCACCGTCATTGAGAATAGTCATAACGTTCTGATTGTCTACCAAAAGAAGAGGAAGCTGAGTTCTTGCCATAAAAATCACCCTTTTCTGTTTAATTTTAATGAAAAGTATTCACATTCTATACTAATCATTGTTTATTTTATAATATATTATGATTTGAGTTTTGTCAATATACCTGAAAAATATTTTTCGCAAACAAAAAGCGGATGCTGTAAAGCATCCGCCTTTGTTTATTTTTGAGGTAATCTGATAACGGTTACCGAATAAGCGGGAACAGTATAATTAAAGCTCTCCCCTATGCCCTCAACGCTGAATTCTTCAATCTTGCAATCCTCGGGCTGACCGAGAATATTATCGTTTGCAAGACTGTCGCCTGCAACCTGCGAAACTTTTGCAACAGAAGCAACGTCTGCATTTTCAACGTTTATCGCAACCGTTTTTTCCGTTTCCGTAACGTTGACGATTTTGATTATCACGTCGCCGTTTTTATCTTTGCTGACAACCTGATAAGCCTCCGCTTCAGCTTTTGAACCTGTATCAAAATCAACGTAAAGTTCATTATCGATATAGCACTTAACCTTTGTGCCGCTGATTTCAACCTTGAGCTGATATGTTTTGCCTTCTTCTGCCGCAAAAGGTTTTACCGTACCGATAATCTGATTTGATTTTATACCGTTTTCAATGCTCTGCAGGCAGGAAACGGTGTTATCCCAG
>JAFXJO010000038.1 GCA_017532185.1 Clostridia bacterium
AAATCATTCGCCAAAAACTTCTTTAATTGCTTCAAGATATCCGTAACCGTAAAGATCATCAGGCTCGAGATAGCTCGTTTCTGTCCATTCATTCCAACTGTTCACCGTGATGAACGGAGCTTTCATAATTCTCCTGCCCATCGATTCATCGGCAAAAGCTTTCACTTTTTCGCAGGCGGATTTGAACGCTTCGGGAGTGTTATTCTTTATAACACCGGGAATGAATTTATTGAATCGCACGTTGTTATCCCAGCCAACCGAAATATTGGGATAAAACGGGACGCTAAGCTTACCGTTTTCCTCTTCAATCTTCTGCATATAAGCATCGGTAACGTCGGCAAATTCACCGTCAAGATTTGCTGAACAGCCCCAATTATAGCTCGTTACGGAATCAATGCCGAGATAACCGTAAAGCTCTGTTGCCGTTGCGTCTTTGCACACATCATCATCGTTAAGCCAACCAAAAGTATGACCACTCCAATGAACAACCTGAAAATGAAGACCCGCAAAACCGGCTTCAACAGTTTTTCTGCGAAATTCTTCAAGACCTTTTTTGCATTCCTGCGTTGTTAGAATGAACGGATAAAATTATCAAGGTCAAAAATCATATATACAGGACAGCCGTCAATTTTATAATAATTCTCGCACTTGAAGTATTTTTCTATCGTTCTGTCGCAGATGTTTGAAAAAATCTCAGGCGTAACAACGCCACTCCAGATAACGGTTGAAAGGTCGCTGTCAGAATTTCTTTTATCCCAGAGGTGGTTTGCGTTGTGGTTTGCCCACATAAGCATAAACTTCATCTGTGCGTTGTTGCGTGCCTTAAGAAAACCGTCGTTAAGACAGTTTTCAAGAAACGGACGGTTATCATACCAATACCAATCATAGATAAAAACGTTAACGCCGTAAGAAACTGCGCAATCAATCTGCATTTCCATAACTCGGCTGTCAGCTTCATTAACGTAGCCCCAGGTTGGAATTCGCGGCCAGCGGCAGCCATCATAGCCTCTGTCTGTCATCGCCTTTACCGTCTGCCATTCGCCATAGCCCTCGGGCCAGAAGATTCGTGTGCGCGGCTCATCGCCTGTATATGAAGGCCAAATAAATGCGGCTATATCGTATTTCATATTTTCTCCTCCGTTCTTTTTTGAATTATAACATAAGCTCTGAAAAACATCAAGCCGCCTGCATTCACAGACGGCTGATAAAATCATATTTTCTTTTTCATCAGTCCGTGTTTGTTGCAGTAAAGATAAACATATCCTCTGCCTCGGAGCTGAAAACGCGTTTCGGCATTGCCCTCGGGATAGAATTTAACAAACTGTACCCTGTCCGTTGTAAGGTAAGCTATAAAGGAAATAAAATGCGTTTTTGTCATTTCGTGACCAACAGTTATAAAGTGTTCATCCTCAACCTTTTCAACCGTTATTTCGTGAGCCCCGTCAACATCTTCCGCCTCAAGCGGCGGCAGAGAAATTCCGCAGCAGCTTATAACCGCATCGCCCGTTGTGCGGATAACGTTGCCGCATACGGGGCAGATATAAAACTTTGAACGCAGAATGTTTGCCGAAACGTTTTTGTTGATAACCGTATCGCCCGACATAAGCTCCGCAACTGAAACGCTCAACGCCTTTGCAAGCGGCTCGATAAGCGTTATATCGGGCAGACCTTTTGCGGTTTCCCATTTTGAAACAGCTTTACTGCCAACCCCTATTTCTTCCGCCAACTGCAACTGAGTCAGACCTTTTGCTTCACGCAACCGCTTGATGGTTGCGCCGGTTATATAGTTATCCATACAGCTTCTCCTTATTAATCGGTATATAACATATTATAATTATAAACGCACCAATGCGCAACCTACTTTGCGTTGAATGCGCTATTGCAATTAAAACAATTTTTTGGTAATATGTGTGTATGCACTCGGTACAAATATCACGGCATACCGAATCGGTTGAATTTTTCGGTTACGTTACGGCAAAATCATATTTATAATTTATCAGGGTGAATGCATATGACAAAACATTTAGGCAACGAAAAAAAGGAGCTTGCAAGGCTTCGCAAAATGCAAAACCGTTCCTCGGGCAGCAAATATTTCTTTGTTCTTCTTATGCTGATTGCAATAGTTAACATTCTTGACGAAGTAACAAGCAACCTGACTGTAACGGTTCAATCTTCTTTTGTTACGGAATTCTTCGTCAACAATCCGTTTATGGGCAAATATTACAGCTACGAAGACGGTCTTGCCTTCCATTCGGGCATCGGTGTCTTTACTTACGTGCTCGGTCTCTTCACACCGTTTTATAAGGCACTTGCCGATAAATGGGGCAGAAAACCTCTCTTTGCAATTTCAACCCTCGGTATGGCAACGGGTCTGCTGGTTATCCATCTCTCCTCAAGCTACATAATGTTCCTCATCGGCTTTGCAATTATCAGTTTCTTTATGGGGCACGATATCCAGATTATCTATATTCTCGAAGAAGCTCCCGATAAGCACCGCGCAAAAATCTACAGCTTTCTCAAAAGCTTCGGTATTTTAGGAGTTATTCTTATTCCGACTCTTCGCGATATGCTTATGGGCAATGACGCAACAAAATGGCGCGAAATCTTTCTCGTTCCCTCTCTTATCGGCTTTGCGGCAGTTATACTTGTTCTTCTTTTTGCCAAGGACACCAAGGTATTCATCGGCGAAAGAATCGCATATCTCTCCCGTCCTTATAAGTCAAGAGAAAGAGAAAAAATGCTGCAGAAGCAACAGAAAAAAGCGCAGAGAAATCAGGCAGGCGTTTTCAACGGCGTAAAATATATCTTTGCAAACCGAGACACAAAAATGCTTATCATTGCTCACATCATCTTCGATTCGGCAATGCCTGCCATCGCGCTTTATTTTGAATCCTCAATGCACCGCGCAGGAATGAGCACCTCTGATATAACCAAAGCCCTGTTTATGGTTCCTGTTATTTATGCATCAATAACTTTTCTTTCGGGCTTCCTTGCAGATAAGGCAGGCAGAAAAACAACCGTAAATCTTTTCTCGGCAACCTGCGTTATCGGATATATCCTCTTTGTTGCAGGTATTCTCTGCGGCTGGAATCCTTATCTCGTCGGCTCGTTTGCAGGTCTTTATCAGGGCTCATACTGGATCGGCAGAGACTATATGAACGTTATGATGACCGAAAAAGTGCCTACAGACATACGCGCATCGGTTGTCGGCGCAGAAGGTCTGCTGGTTATCATCGGTCTTGTTGTTGGTTATGCAAGCATCATAGTCGGCATGATGATAATGCCTATCTGGTGGGCTTGCCTTGCAATTTCAATTCCCGCAGTCAGCATCGCCGCCATTCTCTTTGCGCTTAAAGTTAAAGAAACAAAAGGCGTAAACCTTGATGCAATAGAATAAAAAACGGAGCACCCCTTGCAGTCGTCATCAAAGGGTGCTCCGCTTTTTGTTGGGATTATTTCAAATTTAAAATCATCATTCAATAAGAACAGCCGTTTCAACGCTTTCGGTAAACGGCAGCGGTCTGTCGTTATAGCTCATATTAAGTCCGCCGGGTGTGCAGGTTATCGTGTTGCCGATTATGCTTCCGTGAATATTGAAATCACCTGAAGAAAGCGCAACGTTGCCTTTCGGAGCATATATCATGCCCCAGACTTCAAATCCGCCCTGCTGTGACATAAGAGTTATATTACCGTTTCTCGAATAAACTGAAAACGAACCGCCGGTTTCATTATATGTATGCGCACTTCCGCCTATTTTAACGTCGTTTTCAGCTATCATACAACCGTTGAGAGTTATGCCGTCAGGTCCCTGATTAGTTATAATTCTGCCGCCGCTGTAAATATGCCCGCGGATATTATATGAGCCCTGACCCGACAGGCTCAAATCACCCTTTGCGCTGTAGATATCACCTGTAAGTGTCATCGGTCCGCAAATCGTTGTAACGTTATCGTTCGCAGTCAGACCGTTACCAAAAACGGCAATGTCGCCGTCAAAATAATTTCCGCCGCTTTCAAGATAAAGCGCTTTGCTTACATACAGCCCTTTCTTTGCATTCATCAAAACACTTCCATGCTTTGTAAAACTGCCCTTGCAGTATACCGTACCGCCGAAGACCGAGGTACCGTTAAGAGACGCGTCTCCGCCGATAAAGGTCTCGCAGTCACAGTTCAGGCTGTAGTTTGACCCTCTGTTAAGATTGCCGCCAACGTAAAAATAATTACCGTGAATCGAGGTTGTGCCCTGAAAATCTGCAGAGCCTTCAACATAGAGGCTGCCGCCTACCTTAAGAGTTTTATCCCAACCCGTAACAAGATTTCCTCCGCAATAAACGTTACCTGTAACGTAAACAGGGCTCTGGGGGTTAAAATTGCCCGTAACGTAAAGATCGCCGTAAACAGTAAGCAATTCCGAACTCCAACCTGTTGAAAGATTGCCGGCGCAGTAGGTAGAGCCGTTGATTGCAATGAATGAATTAATGGTTGCATCTGAATCGTATCGGTTAAGATAAAACGAATTCTTTCCGATATGATTATAAGTCCTTTCAAAAACCGTTTCGCTTGCCGTCGGCGCAACAGACATTATCATCTCATCATAATCGGGCATTTTCTGGGCAACAACATTGCTCTGAATATGTCCTGCGGCAACGCTGCTCGTGTTGACCGCTGCCGTTTGCGACGAAAAAACAGTTCCCGTTATCTTGCTGCCTGCGCCGCCATCGGCATAAACGTTTCCGTTGCCGAAAACGCTTCCGCCTATATTATAATGGCCATAGAGATTGAACGGAATATTATCGCCGTGAAACATAAGATAATCAAGGTTTACCCCAACATTTTTATAAACGTATTTTGCCGCCGCTTTTGCATGGATCTGAACGCTTTCCACTTTAAAAAGAGTTGCAAAAATCGTTTGCATATCTCTGGTGTCAGAAACCCGAACTGTTTCTTCGTCAGGGAATTCAACAACAACGTTTTCAGTTGAAAAACCGTTTTTTTCAACGTATTCAAGCGCTGTAATTCTTGCCTTTTCTTCATCGGGCATATATCGGACTGCCGCAAGCGCCGCTGAATCCATCGCGCTTTGCAGGCGGTTCTTTTGATAATATTTCAAGCCCATATCAGTTACAAGAGAAACAACTGAAAGAAAAACTATCAGGCTGATTGCCGCAATAACCATAACGGCGCCGTCTTCCGTATCGGCAAGACGCTTGAATTTTCTAAGCATTGCTCTCACATCCTTCAATCATATCGGTTGCGCATCGCTGAATGATTGCTTCATCTGTTCCATTTGTCGGTTAAGCTCAGAAAGAGTAAGCTGAGCTCTGCTGATATAATATTCGTGAAGTTGCATTTCTTTTTGCATTGCAAGCCTACTCTGCGAATATTCGCTTTCAAGACGGTTGATTTTATCGGCATATTCAAACGCCTGTGTTTTATTGATTTCCTTGAGCGATTCAAGCTCGTTTTCTTTTTCTTCAAGACACTGACTCAACACGCCGTTTTTGATTTCAAAATCGGAAGCAGTCTTTGAGATTTCTTCGTTCCGAGCCTGAGCATCCGCAACCTCAAGCGTTTTTTCTCGCAGTTCTTCTTCAAGCTGAAAAATCTTTTTCTGCTGAACCGAAACCTGAGATTCTGCAAATTCAAGCTTTGCCGCCGTTTCTTTTGATTGCTCGATAAGCAAACTGTGTCTCTGCGCAAGCGCACCGTGTTGCAATTTTTCATTTTCAAGAGACTTCACTTTATCTGAAAGCTCACGTTTTTCAGCCTCGCACTTTTCAAGTTTTTCCTGCAGACTGATAATTATTGCCCTGTATTCTTCGTTGCTGTCTTCGTTTTTCTGCGTCTGCTCAACAAATGCCGCCTGCGAATTGCAATCCAAACTGAATTTTTTCAGTTTCTCGCAGTAAGAATCCCTCTCCCTGTTTGAAAGGAGAAGCTCTTCCTTTGTTGAGGAAAGCCTGCTTTCATAGTTTCGCACTGCCGCCGAATAGGTCTTGTTCATTTCTCCGATATAGGAATCAACCTCTTCGGGGTCATAGCCGTAAAGCACCTTTTTGAAATCAAGCTCTGCCGTTTCGCCGTCTTTCGTCCGTATTTTATCGGAGGGAATTTTTTCGGGCTCGGTCACCGCTTCTTTTATTTTGTTTTTGTTTTCTGAAGGCTTCGTTTCCAATGCCTGATTTTTCGCTTTTTTCATTTTTATCCCTCACTCTATATTAAAGCTCCGTTTTAACTTCGAGCGTATCTCCTGTTTTAATTCCGAACCGTTTTGACATAAATGCATTCATTTCAATAACACTTTTTGCCGGTTTCACCGTTTTGCATACCTTGCCCGGTTTTATATTCTCATGGATTTCAACAACCTCTCCCATAGCAGAAAGATATACCGCATCAAACGAAAAACGCATATTGAAAGAATGGATCTGATTGCACGGGCTGATAACCAGAGCATAATCGGGCGCGATTGACTTTTTAAGCATCAGCCCTCTGAATCTTTTCAAAAAAGAATCGGCAATCTCTGCATTGGCAGTAACAATCCTTCCGTTTTTTATCAGCGCTGCTTTTTTCATATTTAAACACCCTTAAAACGTTTCAATTATGTTGAGCACCGTAGGTCCCATAAGAATTATAAAGACAACCGGAAAAATAAATATCAGCATAGGAACAAGCATCTTGATTGATGCCTTCATACCCTTTTCTTTTGCCTGCTGGCTTCTTTCAATTCTCAGCTGCTCCGACTGCGAACGCATAACGTTGTTTATCGGTATGCCGAGCTGTTCCGCCTGAACAAGCGCCGAAGCAAAGGTTTTAAGTTCCTCAAGATTTGTTGCTTCGCAAAGGTTCTGCAACGCCTCTCTGCGTGTTCTGCCCATCTGTATTTCTCTGTAAACTATCAGCAATTCATCAATGAACGGGCCGCGAAGCTTCTGAGAAACCTTTAATAGCGCGGCGTCAAAGCTTAAGCCCGCTTCGATACAAACGCAAAGCAAATCCATCGCATCGGGGAGCTGCTTTTTGATACCTGTCTGATGGCTCGAAACTCTTGAACGCAAATACATCGTAGGGCCCATAACGCCAAGAAGAACTCCGCCCGCAAGCACAAGAAGCATTATCATCGCTTCCATTTTAACAAAAAGAATAACAAGAAGAGCAACAAAAACCGAGCCGATAAGGAACGCATATTTTATGAACTGGAAATCCTCCGGATCCATAAAAAGTCCCGCAAAACGAAGCTGCTTGCGAATTGCTTCCAGCGTTTTTGTTTTGTTTGCCTTTTTCTTTTTGGGAGCAAACTTGCCGAACTTTTCTGATATTTTCTTTATCCCTTTACCGATAACTCTTTCGTAAAACGAGAGCTGAAGCTCCTGAAAAACAGGTTGCGGAACGGAATTATTTATCTTATCGATTCTGCTCTGCTTTTTATCAAGCCGTTTTCCGAAAGGCGTTGCAACCAAAACAACAATGATAAACGCCAGAAACGAATAAGTTATAACGAGTATTTCCAATAAGCTCACCTCCGCGTCAGTATTCTATCGTAACAACCTTTCTGATTGCGAAAAATCCGAGAATTTCCATAACCACCGAAACTGCAAGCATAATCTTACCCAAAGACGTTGTAAAAAACGTTGACATATAGTCGGGGTTAACAACCATCAGCACAACCGCAATACAAATCGGCAAAGCACCGATTATCATCCCCGACATTCTGCCCTGAGCAGTGATTGAACTGATTTCACCCTTTATTTTTATTCTGTCTCTGATTGTCTGGGAAATGGTTGTAAGGATTTCAGAAAGATTGCCGCCCGTTGTTCTCTGAATAAGCACCGCCGAAACAACCAGCATAAGGTCGGGACTCTTAACCCTTTCAACCATATTGTTGAGCGCTTCTTCCATTGTTGCGCCGTATCTTATCTCGTTGCAAACTCTTCCGAATTCAATGCCGATAGGTGCAGGCATATCGGTTGCAACGTTTTCCATTGTCTGTTGAAAAGAAAATCCCGAGCGCAAACCGTTGCACATCATTATAAGAGTATCGCCGAGCTGGGCTTCAAAAGTTTTTATTCTTCTGCCTTTTTTGATTTTCACAAACAAAATCGGCAAAAACGCGCCAACTGCCGCAAGAGTTGCGGAAGGCATCAGTCCTGCTTTGAAAAGCGCCGCAAGACCCGCAGGCACAAAAGTCAGCAAAAGCCATATCATGCTGAATTCTTCGGGTTTCATCATAATATCAGCGAGAATCAGTTCATTAAAAATCGCATCCATAATCTTTTTTCGCTGAACAGATTGTTTGCCTGCGCCACCCGTTGCTCTTTTAAGAATTGAAGATTTGCGTTCTTTTTTCTTTTCCTGAATCTGAAGGGTAAGACCGCTTTTTTTACTTGCGATTTTATCCATTCTTTTTTCAACCTTGCGTCTTCCCTGGGTTGCCGTGCCGATAATACTCAGCCAGAGAAAAAAGCTGAAAAGTCCGAAGGAGACAGCAAGAATAATTATACTAATTTGTAAACCATTCATTATTAACCGTCACTCCGTTTCCTCTGATTTTTTCAAGGCAATTCGGTCTGACACCCGTTGCATGAAATTCACCTATGAACTTACCCGTTGCATCAACCGTACCGTCGGTCTCATAAACGAATATATCCTGCATACTGACCACGTCACCTTCCATGCCCACAACCTCTGTTATGGAGGTGATTTTTCTTGTACCGTCGCGCAAACGGCTTTGCTGAACAATAATGTCGATAGCCGAAGAAATCTGATCTCTTATAGCTTTAAGAGGCAATTCCATACCACTCATAAGCACCATCGTTTCAAGTCTTGCAACAGTATCGCGCGGCGAATTCGCGTGAGTTGTTGTGAGTGAACCGTCATGACCCGTATTCATAGCCTGAAGCATATCAAGCGTTTCTTCAGAACGAACTTCACCGACGATAATTCTGTCGGGTCTCATTCTAAGGGCATTCTTAACAAGGTTTCTTATCGTCACCGCACCCTTTCCTTCAAGATTTGCAGGTCTTGCTTCAAGGGTAATAACGTGCTGCTGCTTGAGCTGAACTTCTGCCGCATCTTCAATTGTAACAATTCTTTCATCTTCAGGAATATATGATGAAAGAACGTTAAGAAGCGTTGTTTTACCGCTTCCCGTACCGCCTGCAACAACAATATTCAGTTTGCCTTTCACGCAAGCTTCAAGAAAGCGGAGCATATCAGGCGTTAGCGAACCGAACTTCAGAAGTTGCTGAGACGTTATCGGTTTTTTTCCGAACTTTCGGATTGTAAGAACAGGTCCCACGAGCGAAAGCGGCGGAATGATTGCGTTAACTCTGGAGCCGTCAGCAAGTCTTGCATCAACCATGGGGCTTGCTTCGTCAACGTGTCTGCCAACGTTTGAAACAATGCGGTTGATAATGTTCATAAGATGCTCTTCATCTCTGAATTTTATATCGGTGAGCTTAAGTTTGCCCTTATCTTCAACGTAAACCTGATCAGGACCGTTAACCATAATTTCGCTGTAATTCGGGTCCTGAACAAGTGTTTCAATAGGCCCGTATCCCATAATATCGTTGAAAAGGTCCGTTGCAACCTTCATTCGGTCAATTCTGGGAATCATAAACTCATCGTCATTAACCTTGTCATCAACGAGTTTGAACATCGCTTCGCGGTCAGTTATAATTTTACCGCTTTTGTTCATTTCGTCGATAATCGCGGTATGGATTTTTCGCTTGACTTCAAGATAAGGGTCTTCAACAGTTTCTTCGTTCTCGTTTTTTGCCGCAGTGTCTTCTTCGCTGACAGCCTGCGGATTAACCTGTTTTTTCTGACCGTCTATTCTGTCTAAAAGTCCCATAATCCAACCTCTCAATCAGCCTTTTTACCAAACCTGAACAGTCCGTTTTTCTTTCCTTCTTTTTCTTCTATGGGAACAATTCCCGTATGTTTTTCAATGATTTTATTTGCTATATCCGAAATCCCTTTTGAGATTGCAGATTTCGGACCCGAAGCGGTAACTGCCACACCCTTGTTTATGCTCGCAATTGCCGTCTGGTAATCCGCCGGAACAACGCCAAACATTTCGGTCTGAAACATATCTTTGAAATCATCGGTCTTAACAAGACCTTTTTCATACTTGTTTATGATAAAACGGATTTTTTCTCTCTGATGAAGCTGCTCAAGAATGCAATAGCAAATCTTTGCGTTGTTCAGAGAAAGCATCTCGTTGTTATAAACAAGGTAAATCTCTTCGCAGTTTTCAAGGGCAGTAACCGTTGTATCTCCGAACGATGCCGGCAAATCAACGATAATATATTCATAATAAGGCCGCATAATATCGATAATCTTTTCAATATGCTTTGGTGTTATGAATTCTGCAAGCTCCGAACTTTTCGGAGCACAGAGAACGCTGATGCCCGTGCTGTGTTCAACGGCAAAACCGTTTATATTTTCAATCGTTATGCCGCCTCTGTCCTGAACGAGGTCAACGATAGAATTTTTCTTATCAATATCAAGAGCCATCGCAACGTCTCCGAACTGCAAATCAAGATCAAGCAGCATAACTCTTTTGCCCGCCTTTGCCAGCTGAGCCGCAACTCCTATGGCAACGGTTGTTTTGCCTGTTCCGCCCTTACCTGCAAAAAATCCGAGAGCCTTGCAGCGAACCTTTTTGCCTTCGTTGGTATCAAGGATTCTTTGCTGTTCGAGCCTGTACACCGTCATAATGCTCTCCGAGAAAGCATCGCAACCGATTCCGTCAATCGGCATAACCTTGCGTATTCCGTACTGCGCCGCTTTATTTACAAGCTCAACGGAAATGTTATCGTTAACAAGAATAACTATCGTACCTCTGATTGCGGTGAGCAAATCCTGAACGTATTCAAAAACATTTTCGTGAACCTCGCCTCTGACAGCACAAAGAACAACTTCCGGAAACTTATTGATTATCTTTGTTCTGCCTTCGGGCGTGAATTCCGAATAACCGCTGATTGCAAAACTTTCATCGTTCACGAGATTTTTAACTTCAATTCTTAAATCGAGATTATCGGACAAAACAAGCAAGTTTATTCTTTCCATATCCGCACCTCTCTTACTTTTCTGTTTCCGGCGGTCTGGTCACAACGCCCATACCGTAGTTCGTCTGCGGAACGGGATTCATATTTGACGGGGCGGATGCGTTAACAATATCGTCCGCAAGACCATAGCCTTCTTCATGCGAAACAAGCATTATTCTGCAGTTCCCCTCAACCTCAATGAATTTCTGAACCTGTTCCTTTGTCAGTGCAACAGTTATGATTGAATAAGACGTTATCTCAACGCCGGCTTCCTGCTGCTTGTTTGCCGCATAGTCGCCGACTTTAAGAATAAGAATATTCTCAAGCACAGGCGTTGCTGAGGGAAGGATACTATTATAAATGTTTATCTTGTCACCTTCTTTAAGGAAGTAGCCCATACTGTTGCGAATATCAATGGTTGTTGTGAAAGCATACATACCGTTTGAAAGCTGATATGACAGTCTGCCGTCCGCCTTTTCGTTGCCGATAATGCCGATTTTACGAGCCATAAGCTGTTCACCGGCAAAAATATCTTCCGTTGCCATAAAACCGATGACTTCGTTGATATTGCAAACCGTACCGAATGAAACGGCATTTTTCGGAAGCTTTGTTTCCTGAAACATATCTTTTGTGAGAATTGTATTCTGCGGAATATCGTCAATCGCAATCAGAACAGTTGCTTCTTCAACCGCCGTTGCGGTTTCAACGGTTGTTTTTTTCAGCTCCGTTGCAAAGAAATATGTTGCCACACCTGCCGCCAGAGCAATAACCGCTGCTATCAAATATATTTTTTTCATAACGTCGGATACCTCTCTATGACTCAACCTTCATTATAACGGTTGAGGTTATTGTTTTTTCTCTACCCAGAATCGAACTTAAAACGGGCGTAAAAAACGAAATCTCAGCTTTAAGCGTTACGGTAACGTCGCCAGACGTCGGCTCGTTCGGTACACTGTAATCAATGTCAATATCAATCCCGTCATTGGCAAAAACATTTGTTGCCGCGTTTTCAATATGGGTGATGATTGCCTGCTCTTTTGAACCGTCCGCCGTGTTAACAACGGCATATCTTGCACCTTCTCTGCAGGCGTTGTTCAGCGAAAGCTGATTATAAAACATCCAGCCGAAATCAATTATTCCGCACAGAATAAGCAGAAAAATCGGTAGAATCAGCGCAAACTCAACCATCGCCTGCCCGTCCTCTCCTTTTCTGAATTTCGGTTTTTTCATTTATCTGTCACCTCCGCCCGTAAAAGCGGTGAATTGTGTTCATAAACATTAATGGGTAAGCTCGCTCGGCGAGCGAACTTACCCATCGGGTTACTCAATAATTAAATTTGTTTTAAATCTTGAATCAAAGAATTATCAGCCTGCCGCGTTTGTTGCTGCTCCTTCTGAAGGAATAGCATCAATCTTTTCGTTCACGTCATTAAACATATCGCGAATCTTCGGTCCGAGTGCCACAAGGGCAACAATAACCACAACTGCGATAAGACCGATAATCAGACCGTATTCAACCATGCCCTGACCTTCTTCGTCTCTGAACCAATTTCTTAACATAATAATTGCCTCCCTTTTACTTTCTCTTTGATTTTTTATTTTTTTAGTCCGGTTTTTATTTTCTCATTTGTTTCCCCAAACAAGTGAGAACAGGCTGTTATCCTGCCGCGTTTGTTGCTGCCGCGTTTGTTGCTGCTCCTTCCGAAGGAATAGCATCAATCTTTTCGTTCACGTCATTAAACATATCGCGAATCTTCGGTCCGAGTGCCACAAGGGCAACGATAACGACGACTGCAATAAGTCCGATGATGAGACCGTACTCGACCATTCCTTGGCCTTCTTCGTCTTTGAACCATTTTCTTAACATAATAAAACCTCCATTTTATTTTTTTGCCTTCATCAAGGCATTTTCCCCAATTAAAACAGTGACGAAAATACTGAGTCCGAAAGTTCCCCGAACATCGGGAACATCACCGTTGCAACAGTTCCGAGCGAAAGAAACGGACCCATCGGAACCGCCGTTTTGCGTGTACCTTTTTTAGTTACCGTCAGATAAACAAGAAAAATCAAAAGACCTGCCGCCATAATCAGCGCCGCTTGTAAATATCCGAACGCACCCAAACAGTATCCGATTGCCGCGCTGTATTTGACGTCTCCGGTGCCTATCGGTATTCCGAAAAACATAGGGAGCTGATAGAGAATGAATCCGCCTGCAAGACCAACCAATGACGGAATCAGACATTCTTTAATCGGTGTCCCCTTGAACGCTATTGCATAAACAAGGGCGGCGGTTCTGATAATCAACAGCGCCAGCACTGAGGAATTCGGGATTTTTTTGATATCCAGGTCAACCACGGCAATTGAAAGCGCAACCGAGATATAAGCAACCGCCTCAAGACGGAGCGCCGTATCTTTGAAAATCGCAAAAACCGCTGCAAACAAAGCGCAAGAAAGAACCGACCAAGCTATAATCAAGACCGTATTCTGTACCGCTTCTGTTTTTGCAGTCTCTTTTGTGCGTTTTTCAATCTGAAAAAGAGCTATTCTGTTGAACGCGAGAGCTGCCGGGATTCCGAGAACCCCACCATAGATAATATCAACCATGGGCTTCGCCTCCGGTAATTCTTTTGGAAAGGAATCTGGTCTCATTTCCTTTTCGCACCTTCATCATAGCACCGCAATTATGCAAAGTCAATAGTAGTTTTCCACATCGAAATCCCGTATGTAGCAATATGCACAACCCATCGATAGATTGTGTTTTGCTTTAATATTATAAGGGCAAAAACAACATTTAGATGCATCTTCTCATGCAAAATATCGTAAAAACAACTTTCTGCAACGCTTTATTAAAAAATTTTTCACATTTTTACCAAATTTCTGCATAAAATTATTAGTATATATGCTAATATACATTATTTTTTGCATATATACAAAAACGCTGTATAATTTTTGAATGAATTGTGAATAATAATCCGTTGTGCTTTTTGACATATAACTTTTGATATGTTAACCATATGTAGAACGCATTCCGTACTCTACTGTGTTTAAAGGTTAAAAAACACAATAAAAAAACGGCTTACAAGGGCTTTTTTCCTCTGCAAACCGCTGTTTTAATTCTGTTTTCAGATACGTTTCAAAGCATAATCAGTCTCCGTTTCTTGTCTATAATACAATTAATATATCCGTTTTCAGCATTCTTCAACCAAAATTTGGTACACTGTTGACTTTTTTCTTCTTCTGCTTTATATTAAAAACATAAATATTGTCGAAGGAGAAAATTATATGTGGCCGATTATCAGAATTTTCGTAGCATTCATTCTCTCGTTTGAAACCTTATTTGCAGGCATTTTCGGCGGAGTCAATCTTCAAAAAATCGAAATGCCCGAAATTCCCGAGGGCGAATACGGACAGTACGTTGACCCGTTCATAGGTACGGGCGGTACTCCATGGACCTGCGGTATGCTCAGCCCTGCAGCAACCGTTCCTTTCGGCTCGGTGCGCCTCGGACCCGACACCTGCTTTGCCGGCGGCGCATATATCGTTAAAACCAACACCTCGGGTTATTATTACGAGCACGGTCACATCAAAGGCTTCAGCCATTCCAGACTTTCAGGCACAGGCTCCGAGGATTACAGCAACTTCAGAATAACACCTTCCGTCGGCAATAACGGCGCAAAGATTATGCCCTATTCGCACTCAATGGAAAATGCTCTGCCCGGCTATTATGCGGTTTATCTGCCCTCCGTTGCCTGCCTGGCAGAAATGACGGCGGATATCCACACAGGCATTCACCGCTACAGCTTTTTCACAGCCGACGATGCTCACCTTTATATTGATGCAACAAGCGCCGCAGGCAACCGCACTTCACGCGATGCCTATGCAAAATACGATGAAGAAACAGGCGTTATCTCGGGTGGATGTTTGCTCTGGGGTAACTTTGCAAGCAGATATGACGGTCTGCCCGCATATTTTGCAGCAGTCGCAAGCAAACCCGTTCAGTCTTACGAAATTACTGACGGAGGAATCGACCTCAACTTCGGCAACCTCAATAACGGCAACGTTGAAATCAAAGTCGGCATCAGCTATGTGAGTGAAGAAAACGCACTTCTCAACCTTAAAACCGAAACAGACGGTCTTGACTTTGACGGCGTTCGCAAAAATGCCGCAGCAGATTGGGA
>JAFXJO010000007.1 GCA_017532185.1 Clostridia bacterium
CTTACATTCACGGGGAATCCCGATACGAGAGCAGCGGTGATTGTTGAAGCGTTGATTTCGGGCATCATAATGAAGATATGTGAAGTGTCAAGCAGAGGTCCTATCCAGAACACGTTTGCAAATAATCCGAACACTGCCATAATCCACGGCTTTTTAGGGATTTTATTTTTGATAAACACAAACCCTGCGAGCATTCCACCTGCACCGTAAGCCATCATCTGCCACGGCATATATGCTCCCTGTCCGTAGAAAAAGTTGCTTGCAAACGCCGTCATCGCACCGGCAATAAATCCTGCTTCGGGGCCGAAAGCGATACCCGTAAGCATAATTATCGCAAATGCCGCTTTGAAATGCGGAATCGGGATTGCAACTCTGCCGATAACCGCAAGAGCAATCATAACCGCAAGAACAACAAGCTCTCTTGCCTGCGGTTTTCTTTTCTCGAACATCATAAAAAACGGTATTGTGAGTTCAATTATAATGAGAACACCTGTTATGTAGTAGCCCTTTCCGGGAAGATTATCGCAGAGAAAAAGAGTAAGAGGAATCAGGGCAAAGAACACTATGAGCATTGCAACGTTTGATTTTTTCATTGTGCTCCCCCCTTGTTTTTGCGGTAAAGCTCAACAACGTTTTCTGCCGTAACGGCATTTTTGAAAATATGTTTGCTCATACGGTTTGCCGCGGTTGTATAGAAACTGTTACTGCCGAAGAATTCCTGCGGAGCGTCGGTTGTAAGCACCTGACCGTCGAAGAACATACTCACTCTGTCGGCATATTTTGCGCAGAATTCAACGTCGTGCGACACCATAAGAATTGTTATGCCCTGTCTTTTGAGCTTATTGAGAACCGTTGCAAACGTTTCTTTGAAGAAACTGTCCATACCCTTTGTGGGTTCATCAAGAAGAAGAATTTTCGGCTCTGTCAAAAGAACTTTCGCAAGAGCAACTCTCTGCTGTTCACCACCCGATAAATCATAAGGGTGATTGTTCATAAGGTCTGTGATTTGACAAATTTCAGCAATTTCGTTTATTCTGTTTTTATCCTTTGTCATTTCCGAAAGTTCATCAAAAACTTTGCTTTTCACAAAAAGACTTTTCGGGTCTTGAGGAAGCATCGAAACGCAGTTTCTGAAAAGTTCGCCCGATTTGAATTTGTTCACGGGTTTACCTAAAACTTTGATTTTGCCTCTGTAGGGTTTGCAGATTCCGCAAATTGCTTTCAACGTTGTGGATTTGCCTGCACCGTTGCCTCCGACGATTGCAGATATTGTTCCCGACGGAACTTCAAGGCTGACGCCCCTGAGAATATCGGGGGTGTCTTTTTCATATCTGAACCATAATTCCTTGAGCGATAATGCAGGTTTTTCAATATCATCATCAATGTTTTGATATGGAATTTCTTTGATTTCGGGTTCGGTTTCAAACTCTTTATTCAGCCACGCTCTGCCTTCTCTGACGGTCAGAGGGCAGTTGCCGTTACCGTTTGCGTTATAGAAAACACGAACAGGAGTGGGCATAGCGGTGAACATAGGATTATTCTGTTCAAAAAGAAGCTTGCCGATATTTCTCGGTGTGTCATCGGCAATAATTTTGCCCGAATCCATAACAATTGCTCTGTCGGCATAAGGAAAAATATCCTCAAGACGGTGCTCGGTTATGATAACCGTTGTGCCGAGTTCGGTGTTGATTTTTCTGACGGTATTAAGAAAATCCGATGCCGCAATGGGGTCAAGCTGACTTGTCGGTTCATCGAGAATGAGAACTTCAGGCTGCATCGCCATAATTGATGCAAGGTTAAGAAGCTGTTTCTGACCGCCCGAAAGAACGGCAACGTCTCTGTGGAACCAATCCTGAATGCCGAAGTAACAAGCCATTTCCGCAACACGGGAACGCATTGTTTTCTGGTCACAGCCGAGACTTTCAAGACCGAATGCAAGCTCGTGCCAGACCTTATCCGTCACAATCTGGTCATCGGGATTCTGCATAACGTAGCCGATTTTTGCAGATTGAGTTCTGCTGTCAACATCTTTCAATGACGCACCGTTGAAATATATTTCACCCGTTCTTTTTCCGTGGGGAGTGAGAACGGTTTTGAGGTGACGGAGAAGGGTTGTTTTTCCGCTTCCCGATTTTCCGCAGAGAACAATATATTCGCCCTTTTCTATTTTCAGAGAAACGTTATCAAGCGACTTTTTGTCTTTTGAGGTCGGATAAGAAAAACTCAGATTTTCGATTTTGAAATTTTCCATCGTATAACCTCCTTAACGTTCAATATGGTCGGAATCATAAGATATCCAAGATAAGCGATAAATCCGGTTATGTTTTTGCTGTTAATCGGAGCAATGTTTCTTTCGGGCAGAAATTCCGCATTCATTCCGCCGTTTGCGGCAAAAAAGATAACAATACCGAGCAAGGCAAACATAACAAACGCTGATATCCAATCGGTTTTTGTCATTCGGTAAACCGTAAAGCTTGTACGTTTTGACGTGCCGTAACCTCTTGAACGCATTGAGTCGCTTGTTGTGATGCTTCCTTCCAGTGCCCACGAAGTGAGAACACCGATAACTGTCATACCCGAATTCAGTTTGTCTTTAAATGATGATTTTTCATCCGTTCCTTTGCCGATTGAACTTCTCGCGCCGATAATCTGCTTTGCTTTTTGCAAAAGATTCGGTATCATACGGAACACCATCACAAGAAGTAAAGATAACGACGGCGCAAGATTGCCGAAAAGGCAGGTGAATTTATCGCCCGTGAGCACTTTGCCGTAGCATCCGAACCAAATAATCATCAGCACGAAAGTTGCCGCAACGGCAACTCCGTAAACGAGTGCTTCAAGGGTGTAGGGTCTGTCAAGATATGTAAAAAGAACCGTTACGCCTCTTGTGTTTACTATCGGGTTAAAAAGTGTTACGAATATGAAAAGCGGTATCATCAATAATATATTTTTTATACCGTTTCTGCCATTCAGGAGCAAGTAATACAATCCGCTTGCAAAAATGCCCGCAAGCAGATAAACGGGGTGCTGCAGAAGAACACCGAAAGCTATTGCTCCGATGAAAAACAGCAGATTCACCGCAGGATGAAGTTTTGAGAATGCGTCTTGTTTCATAGCATCTCCGTTACTTTTTCTTTGCTTCTTTCAGTTTCGCCGCTTCCAATGCTCTTGGCCACGGACCGAGAAAAGCTTTTATTCGCGACAAAGTTGCCACGTCAAAATCAGTTTTCTTAGGTAATCTTCCTATCTCTTCGCTTTTTTGCCGAAGAGTTTCTATTGCCCATTCTTTCTTTTTATTACTTATCATTATTTTCACCAAACAAAAAAACTCTTTCAACACAACGGCTGAAAGAGTTTGCATCATAAATATATAGCAGAACTGACCCGAAAATCCAGGTGCAAGTCGGCCGTAACTCTTCCATCCAAAAAGTGTTAAACCAAGTTACGGCAGGTGTTCCGACTGATGTGACAAATCACAAACACGGTAATGGCGGTTGCTCGGGAGTCCGACCCGATTTCCCTTTTAATCTACTCCGCAATGCGTTTCGAACCGTTCTTTGATTATATTATTTTTCAAAATCGATGTCAAGGTCTTTTCCTAAATTGCAGGTATAATGCCATTCGATTTTATCGCCGTCAACCAGTTCATAACTCTGGCATCCAACCGATGGAGATTCTCCGTTCACGAAATATATCCATCCCGATGATTTGCCGAAATCCATTTCAAATATGTTATTGATTCCTTCAATATATCCCATATTTGCAGAAAACAGGATGTTTTCTTTTTTGCAGATTTCAGAAAGCACATCAAAAACCGTATCGCCGTTTTCTATTTCAATCTCGGTTTCTTTGAGGATAATTCCATTTTCAGGGATATAACTTTTATCTTTATCTTTTATCACTTCACAGCTTATACTTATGGTAACAGAACCGAGTGTTTCTGCGTTGTTCTCGCCCGATATTTTTACAGTCAAAGCTATGGCAACAACAGCCGCAACAATAACAAGCACTGTAAATTTGTGTTTTTTTGTTGCAAAAAGAACGGCGCATATCAAAATTGAAGCAACGCAGACGGAGATAATTACGATTCGGACAGTATCAGTTTCTTCTTCACTTGTTTCTTTCTGTTCCGTTTTTTGTGTATCAGATTCAAATATTGTTGTGTCTGTAATTCCCGATGTGTTTTCAACAAAAACCGCCGTTTCGGTTATTGGGGTTGTTTCTGTCACAATTGCAGAGGTTGTTGTTTCTTCCGGAACGGTTTCAATATCATTGAAAACATAAAATGACGATTTACCGTTTTTTAAATTCTCATAGGCAATTGAAGCACTCAGAACCTGTGCCGTTGCAGTTGCATCTGAAGCACCGCCTTCTTTGTGGCAAAAGCTTCCATCCGGCAAAATAAATCTGCTGATTCCATCAAAAACAGTATTGCCGTTTTTTATAAATCTGTTATCAGCGCAAGCATCAATATCTAAAGCTGAAAGCGCAATTATAACCTGAGCCGTACTTTCTGGGTTTTCAACTCCGTAAGCCGAATATCCGCCGTTTTCAAGCTGACGGGCAGAAAGAAAATCCAGAGCACCGTCAACCGTAGATTTAACGTCGGTATTATTTTCATAATAAGCAGCCAACGCCTGAACTGTCATTGCGGTAACGTCAACGTCTCCGTATTCTCCCGTAACCGAAAAACCGCCGTCAGCAAGCTGCAAAGCGAGGATTTCTCCAACAAGTCCGTTCACAGAGTAAGTATCGCTTGAATATCCGTTATTGAGCAAATGCAACCCGAAAACAAGGCTCATTATCCCTTGCTTCCCGATTGAATTGCCGAGAACTTCATTAATATACGGGTTTGTTTTATCACCGATTGCAATATAAGTGAGCGCAAACTTCAATTTGGAAGATGCGGAACCGATTTCGTTTGCAGAAAGATAGTTGTTTAAAGCGGTATTGTAATTTGAAAAATCATAGTCGCCATAATTGCTCAAAGCAATGATATACCACTCGGAACCTTCTCCTGCATCGTTAGTCAAATCACCATCAATCCAATCCTGAACGGTGTCTGCAGATGATTTTTGCAGATTATACTCAATTATTCTTTCTTTATATTGTTTTGCTTCGTCACCGTATGCAACGGCAGGGATAAATCCTGCCGCCGCAATAATCAAAGCAAAAGCAAAAGCCGATAATTTATAAATTGTTTTCATAACTTAAGCAAAAAACGAAAGTAAAAAACTGAATATTAACGAGAAGAATGAGGTAATAACAGAAATAACCGAAGAAAAAATTCCGCCGTTAATCTGCGCTTTGCAAACAGGAGGAACAAGCGTTTCCGATGCGGAAACAGCACTTATAATATGTTCGCCTGCTCCGCTTATCTGAATTGTTGCTTTTCCGTTTACATCGGTTTTAACGCCCGTTTTAACACCGTCAACGGTAATTTCCGCATTGGCTACGGGAAGGGTTACAGGATTCCAATTTGCGTCATAACCTGCAGCGCTGAGAGTCAGCTCAACGTCTGATTTTGACTCTGCTGTTACTGTAAATTTATCGAAGAAGCAATATTTATCCGAATAATTTTTACTGTCGGAATAAACAAAAGCGTTGAGATAATCGCCGTTTTTCACATTGTCTGCAAGGCTCCAACAAGATGAATTATTAATATAGTATCCGAAATTACCGCTTGTATCGCCCCAAAGTTTGCCTATTGAAAGGCCGTAATCTTTATGCGTGTAATAGCTGTAGCCTGATTTTGCTCCGCCCGAATATACCGCTTCGTGAACTGCATAGAGAGCATCGTTAACGGTAAGAACGTTATCTCCGTCGATATCGGTTACTTGAACTTCTGTTTGGGCAGCAACAAGCTGTCCTTTGTTTGAAACCGAAACGTAAACGGTTGCACAAGCGTCTTCCGCAAAGGATGTTATGCTTATGAATACCATAACCATAATGAACGCAAGCATAACCGAAAATAGTTTTTTCATTTCAAAAACTCCTTTAAAATATATTTATCAAAACAGTGGCCACTGATTCTGAACATAAAAAAATACCCTTTTAACCCGAAAGTTAAAAGAGTACAACAGACAAACAGCTCAACAAAGGTAATAAAAAATGCACACCCGATACACTGTTAAGCAGTTAATCGGTTGCACTCTTCTCACCAAAGTTGTGTTTAACCAAAAGTGACACGGCAGGTGTTCTGACTTATTACTTATGTAATTTACAGTAATGGCGGTTGTTCAGGATTTGAACCTGATTTCCCTTTTGATTTACTCCGCAATGCGTTTCAAACCGTATCCAAATTAAACCGTATTCATTTTTCATTACTATAGCACTGTTTTACGTCCTTGTCAATAGCTGAAAGAAATCGGCGTGACCGAAGTCACGCCGAGCCGTAAATCATTCAAAAACTGATTTATGAATCCCGCCATAATAAACAGTGCGTTAATTTTTATCAATACCAAAGGAAACCGAGAAGCAGAATTCTGATAAGCAACTGCCACCAGGCATACGTTACGTTAACGGAAAAATCATCCTCAAAACCCTCGTAGGTTACGGTAACGGTGTGCGTTCCCGTTTTGGAAAACGTTGTTGCCGGCACACTGTAGCCCGAGGTAACGGTTTCGCTTGTACCGTCAGAATATTCAACCAGCAAGGCCATTCCGCTTGTTGAAAGGGTTTCTTTGTAGAAATAATTCATCTTATCGGGGAACTTCTGAATTCTCATTCCGACAACTGTTTTTTCTGCAGCAGGAATAACCGATATTGAAAACGTTGCAGTCTTACCTTTATAAGTGACTGTCACGGTTTTTGTTCCGCTGCCTACGGCATGCTGAGTATCAATCTCATAGCCGCTTGTAACTGTTGTTGAAGTGCCGTCGCTGTAATTAACGGTGAGAACCATTCCCGATGTGCTGATTTTATCGCCTGCAGTATAATTTGTCTTTGACGGAGCAGTTTTAACTGCAATTGAAACAATTGTTTTTGCAGGTTCCTCTTCTTCGAGTTCAAACGGAATACCCTTTTCGAGCGCATATGTATGCGCCGCAGAGTTCTTTTTAACTTTTAAAGTAAGGTTTGAACAACCCACAAAAGCGTTATTGCCAATGGTTTTAACTGTTTCGGGAACCGTGAGCGTTTCGAGCGCCTTGCAGCCGTCAAAAGCACCCATTCTGATTTCGGTCACGCTTGAAGGGATTGTAACGTTTCTGATCGAAGCACATTTTTCAAAAGCTTTTTCATCAATCAGCTTAACGCCGTTTTCAATTGTAACGGTTTCAAGACCTGAGTTATAAAAAGCGCCCGAATATGACGTTACCTTGCTCGGAATTGTGATTTCGTTAAGGCTCTTGCAACCGCCGAAAGCCTGTGAACCGATATATGTAACGCTTGAAGGAATATTGATTTCTTTCAGCACTGTGCACTGATTGAAAGCATAGTCGGTTATTTTTTCAAGACCCGAGGGTAAAGTAACCTGTGTGAGCCTTGTGTTCGAGCCGAATGCGGAATCCGAAATTGTTTTTGTGCCTGCAGGCACGATAAACCCCGTTACGCTTTTGCCGTTAGGGTACTGAATAAGCGTTTCGCCCTTATAGTCATAAAGGCAATCGCTGATTGATTTATATACGGTGTTTGCGGCGGCAACGTTATAAACCGTTACAGACGAACAATTGAGAAATGCGTTGAAACCGATTGAATTTACGTTTGCAGGAATACTGACGCTCTGAAGAGCTGAGCATCTTTTGAAAGCTTCCTTGCCGATTGAAGTAACGGATAAAGGAATATCAATCTTGCTCAATGCCGTACAGTTTGCAAATGCTTCAAGCGGAATGCTTTTGAGATTTGAGGGCAGAGTAATATTTTTGAGCGTCGAGCAATAGCGGAAAGCCGCTGTGCCGATTGTACAATCCGCACCCTCAAAAATAACCGTACCGAGCGAAACGCAGTTTTCAAACGCCGTTGCGCCAACACTTGTTACACTGGCAGGAATCGTTACCTCTGAAATCCTTTCAGCATCTTTGAATGCGTTTGCCGCAACCGATGCAACGGGTTTGCCGTTATAGGTTGCAGGAATGTTTATCTCACCGCTTGCAGATTTAACGCATTTTGTGAGCTGATAAAAATCACCTGCATCAACAAAGGTGAGATAGCTTTCACCTGCGGCAAAGGCACAAACGCCAAAGCAGGAGAATGCCATTATAATCGCAATAAAAAGCGATAAAACTTTTGATATTTTGTTCATCGTGAACCCCCCGAATAAATTATCGCAATATGTATTATATATTATTTTTAATCAAATTGCAACCGTTAGAGAAAAATGGTTAATTTTATTTAATAATCATTGACAAAACTATACACAATTACTAAAATTATCTTGTATACATTTTCACAGGAGATTTATGCTTATGAAAGACGAAAAAGGCAATTTCTATAAACCCGAAAGAGGCTCAGGCGTTTATCCCGACCATATTATGCTCGCTTTCTGCGGTGATGCAAAAACCGAAATGGCGGTTACCTGGCGCACAAGCACCGAAATCGAAAACGGCTATATTGAATATTCCAAAATCGGCTCGGATGAAATTATGGTCGCGCAAAGCATTTCCGACGTAAAAGAAACGGATATCGATATCAGCCGCTACCATTGGGTCAGACTTTCAGGGCTTGAAAGCGGCACAAAATATCGCTATACGGTTGGTGACGCCTCTCACAGAAGCGCGGAATTCACCTTTGAAACAGAACCCGAAAACCTTTCAAAATTCAGCTTTATCATTATAGGAGACCATCAAAAAGGTGACCCTTGCCATCTGCCCGATTATTCGTGCGTTGGCAGAATGATGCGCACTGCGCTTGACCGCCATCCCGAAACACGCTTCATTTTTACCGTTGGCGATAACTGCGATAACGGTCAGAACGAGCTTCAATGGAACGGTATGTTTGAAGGGCTCAAAGGTATCATCGAAAGCTTACCCTATATGATGACAACGGGCAACCACGATAACAGAGGTTACATAACATATTTCCCTGAACCTACTGGCAAATTCTATCTTGAACACGCTGATTTCTTTGACTTCCAGTTTGGCCCCGTCTATCCCAATAACGGTCCCGAAGGCTATACAGGCGAAAACTATTCGTTCGACTACGGCAACGTTCATTTTCTTGTTCTCGGCATCAACGCACCCGAAAAAGTTTCTCCCTGGGCTTATGACGATTTGCAGAAAACCGATAAAACCTGGAAGCTCGGCTCATATCATTTTCCGATTTATCCCGTTATGCCCGAGGGTCAGAACAACGATGCCTACCCTTGGCTGAGAAAGCCCGTTGAAGAGCTCGATATCCTTTTTGCGGGTCACGAGCATTCCTTTGCAAGAACATATCCCATAAAAGGCGATGAAATGTTTGATAAGCCTTCTCAGGGCACAATCAATTATATAACAGGCAACGGCGGCGGAAACATCTATCATTCCAACGCGCGCAAAATCTGGCACAGTGCATTCTGGCCGCAGGAAGAAAGAATGGGCGCTTATACCCTTGTTGAAATTGACGGCAATATTCTCACCGCAACAACCTATATGGAAGACGGCAGAATTATTGATATGCTCACGATTGATAAAGATAAAGACCTTATTCTTCCTCACGCGCTTGCGCCAACCTATGACTGGACTAAAATGGCGTTCAAGGGCGATATGCTTGAGCTCATCGCAAGAGAACTCTATGCTCAGGAAAAAGACGGCATATGGTATGCCCCATTCGGCGTTATCATTCAGTATATCGGCGGCAAAGTTATAAAAGAAGAAGAAACCCTCTATTGCGAAGCCTATGACCATCACGCTCTTTTCACAAACGGCAGCAACAAGGCATTCACCGACCTTGGTACGGTTGAGATGAACGGCGAAGCATATTTTGACAGAAATCAGCTCTATATCCCCGTTGATGACAGCGCAAAAATCTTTGAGATGGAATGGTATCACGCAAAGCGCAATAATTTCATCAACTGGAACACTCCGAGCGAAGATAAACCCTTATGCAAACATCCCGAAAACTGAAAGGAGAAATATAATGCTTTATAAGAAGAACTCCTCCCCCGAGCTTACAAGAGAGCTTTTCAAAAATCCTACTTGTGAATACAGAGGCACACCTTTCTGGGCATGGAACAGCGACCTCAAATCCGAAGAGCTTCAATGGCAGATTGAAGTTTTCAAAGAAATGGGTCTGGGCGGCTTCCATATGCACGTGCGCACAGGTATGTCCACAAAATACCTTTCAGAAGACTTTATGCAGCTTGTAAAAGACTGCGTTGATAAAGCCGACAGAGAAGAAATGCTTGCCTGGCTTTATGACGAAGACCGCTGGCCCTCAGGCGCAGCAGGCGGACTTGTTACAAAGGACGAAGAAAACAGAGCAAGATGCCTGCTTCTCACAACCGAACCCTGCGATAACGTTGAGGTTGACGAAGCAGACCTTATTGATTCAAGAGCCGAAGGCGGCAGAAGCGGCAAGGGCTATCTGATTGCCTGCTATGACGTTGTGCTCGACGCAGACGGTTGCCTTGCAAGCTATGATATGATTGACGAAAACGTTGAGGCAAAGGGAACAAAATGGTATGCCTATCTCAAAATCCACGCTCCCTCTCCCTGGTATAATAATCATACCTATCTTGATACGCTCAATCCCAAAGCAGTTGAACGCTTTGTTGAAGTAACTCACGATAAATACAAAGAAAAGGTCGGTGCGGATTTCGGCACAACCGTACCTGCAATTTTCACAGACGAGCCGCAGTTCACACGTAAAAAGCAGCTCCCCAACTCAACCGATAAATCCGACGTTCTTCTCCCCTGGACAGACGATATTCCCGAAACTTTCAAGGCACAGTACGGCAGCGATATTCTTCCTGAAATCCCCGAGCTTTTCTGGGATCTGCCCGATAACAAGCCTTCACTTGCACGTTACCGCTATCACGACCATATTTCGGAGCGTTTCGCCTGCGCTTTTGCTGATACCTGCGGCAAATGGTGCCGCGAAAACGGCATTGCTCTGACAGGTCATATGATGGAAGAACCAACTCTCGAAAGCCAGACCGCGGCTTTGGGCGATGCAATGCGTTCTTACAGAGGTTTTGACCTGCCCGGCATTGATATGCTCTGCGCAAGCTTTGAATTCACAACCGCAAAGCAGGCTCAGTCTGCCGTTCATCAGTTCGGCTATGAGGGTATGCTCTCGGAGCTTTACGGCGTTACAGGCTGGGACTACGATTTCAGAGGATATAAGCTCCACGGCGACTGGCAGGCTTGCCTTGGCGTAACCATCCGCGTTCCTCACCTTTCCTGGGTTGCAATGGGCGGCGAAGCAAAGCGCGACTACCCCGCTTCAATCCACTATCAGTCACCCTGGTATAAAAAATTCTCATACGTTGAAGATCACTTTGCAAGAGTCAACACAGCTATGACAAGAGGTAAACCCGTTGTTAAAGTCGGCGTTATTCATCCCGTCGAAAGCTATTGGCTCCATTGGGGTCCCAACGATAAAACCGACCTTATCAGAAGCTCGATGGACGAAAAATTCCTCAGCCTTGCGGATTGGCTTCTCAAAGGCAGCATCGACTTCAACTACATCAGCGAATCTCTTTTGCCCGAACTTTGCGAAAGCGGCTCCGCGCCTCTTAAGGTTGGCAAGATGGAATATGATGCAATCATCGTGCCCGATTGCGAAACTCTGCGTTCAACAACTCTCGAACGCCTTGAAGCATTCCGCAAAGCAGGCGGCAAACTTATCTTTATGGGCGGCGCGCCTTACCTCGAAGACGGCGTTGAATCAGAAAGAGGCAAAAAGCTTTGTGACGCATCACAGCTTATTCCTTTTGACAGAGAAAAAATTCTCTCTGCTCTTGAAGATAACCGCACCGTTACTCTCCGCCTTAAAAACGGTAAGCTTTCAAACGGCTTCATCTATCAGCTCCGCCGCGATAACGGCTGCAACTGGCTCTTTGTCAGCCGTTGCCGTGAGCCCGAAAACAAGGATATGGTCAGAAGCAATGACCTTCGCATAACCGTCAAGGGCGAATTCACTCCATATATCTATAACACTCTGAACGGCGAAATTGAAAATGCCGAATTTGAATACATTGGCGGCAACACCGTTATTTCAAAAGAAATGTTTGAATATGACAGCCTTCTGCTTAAACTCGTTGACGGTAAAACTGATTCCGTCGCAAAAACCGCTGACATCTCCTCACCCGAAAAAGCAGTCAAGCTGCCTGCATTCGTTCCCTTCACCCTTTCAGAGCCAAACGTGCTTCTTCTTGATATGGCTGAATTCAAGGTTGATGACGGCGAATATATGGACGAAGAAGAAATTCTTCGCCTTGATAACGTTGCCCGTGAAATTCTCGGTCTGCCGGAAAGAGGCGGCAGCGTTGCCCAACCCTGGGTTGTTGAAGACGAGCCAACCGAACACACCGTTACTCTTCGTTTCAGAATAAACAGCACCGTCGATTACAGCGGCGCACTGCTTGCTCTTGAAGATGCTGAAAAAGCAAAAATCATTTTCAACGGCAACAAAATTGCAAACGAAATCGTTGGTTGGTATACAGACAAAGACGTTAAAACCGTTAAGCTCACCGATATCGTTAAGGGCGAGAATATTCTTGAAATCACTCTGCCCATCGGCAAACGAACTAACACCGAGTGGTGCTATATCCTCGGCAATTTCGGCGTTGCGGTTGCAGGCAGAAAGGCACAGATTATTCCTATGCCCGAGAAAATCGGCTTCGGTTCAATCGTTAATCAGGGTATGCCCTTCTATGGCGGCAACGTGACATATCACCTTGAAGCCGAGGGCAACGCAATTCAGGTTGAAGCAACAAGATACAGAGGCGGCATCATCGACGTTAAAGTTGACGGTGAAGTTAAAGGCAACATCGTTTATCCGCCCTATATTCTGAATATCAACGGTCTTGCAGACGGCAAGCACAAGCTTGATATCACCCTTTACGGCAACCGTTATAATTGCTTCGGCGCAGTGCATATGAGCAACGCCGCACGCAGCTGGCACGGCCCCGATGCTTGGAGAACAAGCGACGACGAATGGAGCTATGAATACGTTCTCAAGGATGTTGGCATTCTCACCGCACCCGTTATCAAAGCTGAATAAAACAAAATCCGCATTCCTGAATGGAATGCGGATTTTTTATCGTTATTCTTCAATTGCTTCGATGAGTTTATCCATTGCAAGTTCAAGGAGTTCAAACGGGATATTCAGCGGAGGAAGCAGACGCACCTTTGTTTTTGCGCTTAGAACAAGAACGCCCTTTGACATTGCCGATGCGATAACGTCTTTTGCAGGCTTTTCGCATTCGATGCCGAGCATAAGACCTCTGCCCGAAACGCTCTTGACACCCTTGACTCCGTTGAGCCTTGAAACGATATATTCGCTTCTCTTGTTGATTTCTTCAAACATCACGTCATCGAGCCTTGAAAGAATGCTCAATGCACCTGCACAGCAGATGGGGTTGCCGCCGAAGGTTGAACCGTGTGAACCGGGTGTGAGGATATCCTGCACCTTTTCGCCGAGCATTGTGCAGCCGAGAGGCAGACCGCCTGCAAGACCCTTTGCGGTTGAAACGATATCGGGAGTTATACCATAGTGCATATAGCTGTAAAGCTTACCCGTTCTGCCGTTGCCTGTCTGAACCTCGTCAATAATAACGAGCATATTCTTTTCTTTTGCAATTTCGCAAACGCCCTTGACGAAATCATCGTCAAGCACGTAAACGCCGCCTTCGCCCTGAACGGTTTCCATCATAATTGCGGCGCAGTTATTATTATCCGCAAGCTCTTTTACGCTTTCAAGATTATTTGCCTCGGCATAAACAAATCCCTCGGGGAAAGGTCCGAAATCGGTGTGGAAAGTGTCCTGACCCGTTGCGGCAAGAGTAGTTATTGTTCTGCCGTGGAAGCTGTTTTTGAGGGTGATTATGGTGTGGTTGCCCTCACCCTTGTTGACAAGTGCCCATTTGCGAGCCGCCTTGATTGCGCATTCATTTGCTTCCGCACCCGAGTTTGAGAAGAAAACCTTCTTCATTCCCGTTCTGCTGCAAAGCATTTCTGCAAGGTCAGCACAGGGCTTTGTGTAATAGAGGTTTGAGGTATGACCGAGCATTGAAGCCTGAACGGTTATCGCTTCAAGCCACGCATCATCGGCAACGCCGAAGCTGTTAACGGCAATTCCGCTGCCAAGGTCAATATATTCGTTGCCCTCTTCGTCATACATCAGCGCACCGTTGCCCTCTGAAATCTCAAGAGGAAATCTTGCATAAGTGCCTGCAACATATTCTTTATCTTTATTGATAATGCTCATTTTTTATCCTTTCTCAGCTCTGCACAAACATTGTGCCGATACCTTCATCGGTCAGAATTTCAAGAAGAAGCGAATGGGGCACTCTGCCGTCGATGATGAACACCTTCTTAACGCCTCTGCGGATAGCTTCTCTGCAGCAATCAACCTTAGGAATCATACCGCCCGAGATAATATCCTCGTTAATAAGCTCAGAAATCTCGCTCACAAGCACCTTGGGAATAAGGGTTGAGGGATCATTCTTATCGCGGAGAATACCGTCGATATCAGTCATCGAAATAAGACTCTCTGCGCAAAGCTCACCTGCAATTTTTGCGGCGGCTGTGTCAGCGTTGATGTTATAAACATTGCCTTCGCCGTCAACACCTGTTGTTGAAACAACGGGCACGTAGCCAAGTGAAAGAAGGTCGTTGATAACCTCGGTGTTTACCTCGGTGATTTCGCCAACGTAACCGAGCTGTTCATCCTTCATTTCCGATTTGATGAGGTAACCGTCTGCGCCGCAGATGCCGACTGCCTTGCAGCCTTTGCTCTGAAGATGTGCAACAAGGCTCTTATTAACCTTGCCTGCAAGCACCATCTGAACGATATCAGCGGTTTCTTTATCTGTAACGCGCAGACCGTTAACAAACTTGCTTTCTTTGCCGATTTTGCCGAGCATATCGGTGATTTCGGGACCGCCGCCGTGAACAAGAACAACCCTGATGCCGATTTGCGAAAGCAGAGCAACGTCGCCCATAACCGCATCTTTAAGCTCTTCGTTAATCATTGCGTTGCCGCCGTATTTGATAACAACTGTTTTGCTTGAATAATTCTGTATGTAAGGCAGAGCCTCACCGAGCACCTGCGCTCTCTGTGCATTTGTAATTGACATATTTATCACCTTAAGTTCTGTAATCTCCGTTAATTTTAACGTAATCGTAAGTCAGGTCACAGCCCCATGCGGTTGCATCATAATCGCCGCTTTTGAGGTTAATGAGCACCTGAATTTCTTTTTCAACAAGAATTTCTTTTGCCTTTTCTTCGCTGAATTCAACACCCGAACCGTCAACGCAAACAACGATTTCGCCTGCATTCGACTTAAAGGCAACGTCAATTTTTGTAACGTCAACGTCTGCACCGCTGTAGCCGATTGCACAGAGAACTCTGCCCCAGTTTGCATCGGCGCCGAACATTGCGGCCTTGAAAAGCGATGAGCAGATAACCGATTTTGAAACGGTAACTGCGGTTTCTTTGGTTGCGGCACCTGTAACAATGCATTCAAGAAGCTTTGTTGCTCCCTCACCGTCGCCTGCAATCATTCTGCAGAGATAGGTTGTGACCGCATTGAGAGCCTTGCAGAATTCATCAAAATCCGCACCCTCTGCCGTGATTTCTTCGTTGCCCGCCATACCGTTTGCAAGCACGGAAACCATATCGTTTGTTGAAGTGTCGCCGTCAACGCTGACCATATTGAAAGAGCTCTTAACGTCTTCGCTCAGAGCCTTCTGAAGCATTGCAGGTGAAATTGCAACGTCGGTTGTAACAAAAACAAGCATTGTTGCCATATTGGGGTGAATCATACCCGAGCCCTTGGCAATGCCGCCGATTTTGCATTCCTTGCCGCCGATTTCAAAAGAATAGGAAATAATCTTTTCAACCGTATCGGTTGTCATAATTGCAGTTGCCGCATCCTCGCAGCCGTCTGTCTTAAGACCGTCAACAAGAGCAGGAATACCGTTTGCAATGGGTTCAATATCAAGAGGCTGACCGATAACGCCGGTTGAAGCAACAATAACGTCGGTTGCATCAATGCCGAGCTTTTCGCCGAGCAGAGCACACATTTCTTCTGCAATTTCAATGCCATTTGCGTTGCAGGTGTTTGCGTTGCCGCTGTTGCAGATAACTGCCTGTGCGTAGCCGTCAGCAATGTTATTCTTTGTAACTGTTATGGGTGCGCCCTTAACAAGGTTTGTTGTATAAACGCTTGCTGCGGCGGCTTTCTTTTCGCTCATAATAAGAGCAAGGTCTTTTTTGGTTTTATTCTTTCTGATTCCGCAATGCACACCGCTTGCTTTGAATCCTTTTGCGGCGCAAACGCCGCCGTTAATCTGTTTCATACTTTGTTTTTTCCTTTCCGAATCAAAGAGCCAGACCTGTTTCGGGGTCTGCACCCATAAGAATATTCAGGCATTCAACTGCGGCGCCCGAAGCACCCTTGCCGAGGTTATCATATCTTGCGATGAGAAGAATTCTTTCGTCGTTGCCTTTTACGGTGATTTCCATGCAGTCTTTAACCGCAAGCGCATTTGCGCCGAGCATTGCATCCTCGCCGATATCCTCTGTGTAACGCACAAACTTGCCGCTGTAGAGGTTTTTATATGTATCAATAATATCCTGCACGATCTTGCCTTCTGCAAGATTAGCTTTGAAAAGAGGTACGGTAACAGCCATACCGCTGTAGAAATCTGAAACAATCGGGCAGAATACGGGAGCATTTTCGATTCCTGTTACCGCCTTCATCTCTTTGAGATGCTTATGCTCCTGAGTGAGAGCATACTGACGGGGTGCGGCATATTTTGTTGCCCTTGAGCCGTTTTCATATTCGGCAATCATCTTTTTACCACCGCCGCTGTAGCCTGTTATCGAATGGCAGGTCAGCAAAGCATCGGCAGGCAAGATGCCCTCTTTAACAAGAGGATAAACAAGAGCGATGAAGCCGCTTGCGTGGCAACCGGGCACCGCAACACGCTTGGAATTTTTGATTTTCTCAAGGTGCTCTGCAGAAAGCTCGGGAAAACCGTAAGCCCAATCAGGCTCGGTGCGGTGAGCTGTTGAGGTATCGATAACCTTAACCTCGGGATTATCAATCAGCGAAACGGATTCCTTTGCCGCCGCATCGGGCAGGCAGAGAAAAGCGATATCGCAGGCATTGAGAGCTTCTTTTCTTGCCGCGGCGTCTTTGCGCTTTTCTTCAGGCAGAGTTATAAGCTCGATATCCTCTCTTATATTCAGACGGTCAAAAATGCGAAGACCTGTTGTGCCCTCTTTGCCGTCAATAAAAATCTTTGTTTTTTCCATAAATATACCTCTGGTTTTATTCTGTGCATAATTATACACACCATTTTGCATAAAGTCAAGAAATTATTGTATATTTATTAACTTTCAGCATTTTTATTCAACATCAGTCGTTTTTCCATACCGCTTTGTGCAATATGCGGCAAATAAATATGCAAAAGAGCATTACGCTCTGCTTTATTCAGCCCTGATAACCTTCTTTTTGGCAACAATTTCGTTTTCAAGCTTGTTGCCGTCAAAATAATCTCGGATATTGCCGAGCGTTATTTCTGCAATGCGTTTAAGCGCTTCGTGGGTAAGGAACGCCTGATGGGAAGTGACAAGCACGTTGGGCATCATAATCAAACGCGAAAGAACGTCATCTTTGAGAATGGTTTCAGATAAATCCTCATAGAAGAATTCGCTTTCTTCCTCATAAACGTCAAGACCTGCACCGCCGACTTTACCGCTTTTGATTCCCTCAATCAGCGCTTCGGTATCAATCAGCGCGCCTCTCGAGGTGTTGAGAATAAAAACCTTATCCTTCATCATTTTAAGAGAATAGTTATTAATCAGATGGTAAGTTGAGCTTGTGAGAGGGCAATGAAGCGAAATAACGTCTGAACGTGCAAAAAGCTCTTCAAGCGAAACATATTCAAGATAGCCCTGTGACGGATAGGGGTCATAGGCAATAACGTTCATTCCTATGCCTCTGCAGATTTCGATAAAAGCCATACCGATTTTGCCCGTACCGATAACGCCGAGCGTTTTGCCGTGAAGGTCAAAACCGACAAAGCCGTTGAGGCTGAAATTGAAATCCCTTGTGCGGATATATGCCTTATGCGTTTTGCGAACAAGAGTCAGCAAGAGAGCAAGTGCGTGTTCAGCAACGGCATGGGGCGAATATTCAGGCACTCTTGCAACGGTTATAACGTCTTTTGCCGCCGCAAGGTCAACGTTGTTATAGCCTGCGCTGCGCAAAGCAATCAGTTCAACGCCGATTTCGTTGAGAACAGCAATCGTTTCTTTGCCGATATCATCGTTAACAAAAGCAATAACCGCTTTTGCACCCTTTGCCATAACCGCAGTTCTCGGGCTGAGCTTTGATTCAAAATATTCAATTTCAACGCCGTATTGCTCTTTAAGCTCATCAAAATAAAGCTTGTCATACGGTTTTGTATCAAAAAAAGCTACCTTGTTCATAGTGCACCTCTCATAAAAGTATCCTTCCGATGTTAGTTTGACCGGAAAAGATGCATTTTATTATTTAAGCCTGTGAATGAAAAGTCCGCTGAGGAGCTTAGGTTCAAACCAGGTTGATTTGGGCGGCATAAGCTTGCCTGCAGCGGCAATATCCATCAGCTCGCGCAGAGTTGTTGGATACATCGAAAACGCAAGGCACATATCATCACTTGCTCTTCTCTCAAGTTCCGCAAGACCTCTGATACCGCCAACAAAATCGATACGCTTATCTGTTCTGGGGTCATCGATGCCGAGTATGGGGGAGATGAGATTATTCTGAAGAATTGAAACGTCAAGTGCGGCAACGGGGTCGTTCGCATCAAAAGTTCCTTCTTTTGCTTCAACCTTATACCATTCACCGCCGAGAAGCATTCCGAAGGTGTGCGCCTTTTCAGGCTTATAAGCGTGCTTGCCAACCTTTTCAACAGTGAATTTTTCGCTGATTTTGGCAATAAATTCTTCTTCTGTGTTACCGTTAAGGTCTTTCATAACGCGGTTATAATCCATAATTTCAAGCTCGTTGCAGTCAAAAAGAACCGCAAGGAAGAAGTTGAATTCCTCATTGCCGTCAAACTCGGGGAACTGCTCACGGCGCTTAAGACCAACCTTTACTGCAGAAGCGGCTCTGTGATGACCGTCTGCGATATAGAGATAATCAACGTTCTTGAAAAGAGCCGAAATTTCTGCGATTGTCTTTTCGCAATCAACAACCCAAACGGTGTTGCCGATACCGTCATCGGTCACAAAATCATAAACGGGAGCGTGATTCTCTTTCCAATCGTTGAGAAGAGAAGCAAGCTTTTCCTGCGGACGGTAGGTGAGGAAAATCGGACCTGTGTTTGCATCGCAATAATCAACGTGGTTGATTCTGTCCGCCTCTTTATCAGCTCTTGTAAGCTCGTGCTTTTTGATAACGTTGTTGATATAATCATCAATCGAAACGCAGCCCACCAGACCTGTCTGCGCTCTGCCGTTCATAATCTGGCGGTAGATATAAAAACGGTCTTCATCATCCTGCTTGCATACACCGTCGGAAACAAGCTTTTCCATATTCTCTTTTGCCTTAAGATAAACCTGCTCTGAATAAAGGTCTGTGCCTGCAGGCAAATCAATTTCCGCCTTGTCAACGTGAAGGAAGGAATAAGGGTTGCCCTTTACCATCTCTGCAGCTTCTTCGCTGTTCATAACGTCATAGGGAAGAGCCGCAACCTTAGCGGCAAATTCGGGAACGGGTCTGACTGCTTTAAAAGGTCTGAAAATTGCCATAAAATCAACCTCGTGTATCTAAGATAATAATATTATATTTATTTTACAAATAAAAATACTCATAGTATTATAAAGCAACTCAAAGCTTTTGTCAATTTGCACTTTCACAAAGCTTTGATTAATGACAGACGGATTTTGGTTAAAATGAATAGCAAAATCAAAATAAAACGGGCAACCGCAGAGGTTGCCCGTTCATCAAAATTACTTATCCTTCGGCTTTTTTCTGACATTGTTATTCATAAAAGTTACTGTACCCGTTGCTCTTGCAAGAAGAGAAGGATTCCATTCGTGCGGTGCGGCAGCGGTTATGCCGATTTGAGAAAGGATTGCCGAATATTTTTTGAATCGGCGGCGAAAATCCGCCGCATTTTTGTTTTCTTTGTTTGTCCATCCCGTTTCCGCAACCGCGGCTATTCTGGGGAAGAACATATATCCGATTCGTTCAAAACTGTTTATGAATTCAGTCCACAGCGGAGTTTCAACACCGTAAACCGTCTCGGAATCATTGATACCTTTCACTATCGGATTATAGTTATAGGTTTTGTCAAGCGGCGTCATCGCATAGGGATAATCGCAATAATAATTGAAGAAATCAGATGCGATTATTCTGCCGCCGTTATTTGCAAATTTAACGCTGTCCTTTTTGGGGTCCATCCACATCTGAACAAGAGTTTCTTTGCCGATAAGTCCGCTTCGAAGGCTCTCGTTCCAAACAATCGCCTTTCTCCCCTTTCGGGCAAGAAAATCAACGATTTCATTGGTGAACCAGCCCTGAAGCTCTTCTTCGTTTTTAAGACCAACCTCTTTGATGCGTTTCTGACAGTCAGGACAATTCTTCCAGCGCGTTTTGGGTGCTTCGTCGCCGCCGATATGGATATATTCAGAGGGGAAAACCTCAAGCAAATCTTCAAGGATATCAAACACGATTTCAAAGGTTTTATCCTTGCCTGCACAAAGAATATCTTCAAAAATGCCCTGGTGCGATTTAACTTCAACCGCCTTTTCGGTGCATCCTATATCGGGATATGCATGAAGAATTGCAGAGCAATGCCCCGGCATATCAAATTCGGGAACAACTGTTATAAATCGCTCAGAACAATATTCAACGATTTCTTTCATCTGGTTGGTTGTATAGTATCCGCCGTATTCGCCTTTCTCATCAAGAGAACCGAAATCGGAGCTTTTGCGTACCGAGCCGTCGATAGCCGCACCCGGTCTGCGGCCTGCCCACGCTCTGAAACCCTGGTCATCAGTCAGATGCCAATGGAAACGGTTCATTTTCAGGCTTGCGGCGGCATCGATAAGCTTCTTTATTTCATCGAGAGTGAACATATGGCGCACACAGTCAAGCATAAAGCCTCTGTATTCAAAAGCAGGCTTATCCTTGATTCTGACACACGGTGAAACTCCCTTCATCTGGCGAAGAGTCTGCTTTGCATAAAAAAGAGCCTGTTCCGAGCCGCCTGAAGCGGAAACACCGTTTTTATCGGCAATAAGAACATATTCCTCCGCACCGAGACTTTCATCGATTGCAAACTCTGCGTTTGCAGGCTCAACCGTAATCTCGCCGCCGAGGAACTCTATATAATTAGGCTTCGGCACTATGTTTATTCTTTCCATTTTAACTTCCTCTCAAAAAATAACGGGCCGCGGCAAAGCCGCAGCCCGAAAATTAATCATCATCCTCGTCTTCATCTGTTTCGGGCAGAGGCAGAATCTCAACCTTGATATCTTCAATTCTGCGTTCATCCAGCGAAAGAACGGTAAAGCGGAGGTTCTTATATTCGGCAACTATAGGAGCCTTATCCGTCTCGGAAGGAAGATAACCGAGCAGGCTTATGACAAAGCCGCCCAGAGTATCATAATCGCCTTCGGGGAGTTCAACGCCCACAAGCTCGTTAACCTCATCAAGGTCAATTGTGCCGTCTATAGTGAAAGTTGTTTCGTCAATTTTTGTGATTTCTTCTTCTTCGTCGTCATATTCATCCTGAATGTTGCCAACGATGGATTCAAGCACGTCCTCAAGAGTAACAATGCCTGCGGTGCCGCCGTATTCATCAACAACAACCGCGAACTGAGTTCTGCTTTCGTTCATCGCCTTGAAAAGGTCGCCGCAGGACTGCGTTTCAGGCACATAAAGAGCCTTTCGCATAACCTTTGAGATTGTGAGGTCACGGGGAAGCGAATGACCGACAAATTTAAGAAGGTCTTTTGCATAAAGAACACCAACAATACTGTCAGGGTCTTCTTCATAAACAGGTATTCTCGAATAACCGTTTTCAACGGCAAGCTCCGCAACCTCTTCGAGAGAGCGCGAAACTTCAATCGCCGTCATTTCTGTGCGGTGGGTCATTATATCGCCTGCGTCAAGGTCGTCAAACTCGAAGATGTTATCAATCATTTCTTTCTGGGTATCTTCAATAACGCCCTTTTCGCCGCCAACGTCAACCATCATACGAATCTCTTCTTCGGTAACGTTTTCTTCATCGGCGTTGGGGTCAAAACCGAAAAGACGCACAATAGCATTGGTTGAAAATGCAAGAACTTTAACAAAAGGCTTGGTTGCCTTAGCGATAAATAATAGTATACCGACAACTTTGTAAGAGATTTTTTCGGGTATCTGCATAGCAATTCTCTTGGGTGCAAGTTCACCTAAAACAAGAGAAAAATATGAGGTGACAAGGGTTATCAGAATTGTTGAAATAACGCTTATAACGCTCAGGGGAATTGTGGGAACAATTGCCGTTTTTGCAAGCGCATTAACAAGCATATCAACAAAAGTCTGCGATGCCGATGCCGAGGTCAGAAATCCCGCCAGAGTAACGCCGATCTGAATGGTCGATAAAAAGTTGCTTGAATTCTGGGTGAGTTTAACAATCTGCTTTGCTTTTTTGTTGCCTTCCTCAGCAAGCTTCTGCATCTTTGCATCGTTAAGAGAAATGATTGCAATTTCGCTCATAGCAAAGAAAGCGTTGATGAGAATAAGCACGAAAAGCAAGACTATTTTAAGAATAAGAGAAACAGGGTCAACGCTGCCGTTTGCGGCATCTGCTGCCAACAAAATCGCAGGTCCGGGGTCATCCATTTTGGATTTGCTCCTTTCAAATATAAAAATACAGATAGCATTTTAACACACAAAAGCTAAATTGTCAACCAGGTCAGCATCGGCAACAGTCTTTCCGATAAAATATTTTGATGTCCGTTTTACGGTACACGCTAAATTTTATAATAACATTGTAAAATATAATGACAAAAAAACGTGCTTATGCTATAATTAAATTTATATTGAATCTTAACGGTGATTTTATGCTTTATCTGATTTTATCAAGAGCCGGCGGCGGCAAAACCGTCCATATAATGAACCTCATCGAGCAGTTTGCAAAGGGCGGCTCAAAAAAACTGACCCTGATTGTGCCCGAACAGTTTTCCTTTATGAGCGAAAAGCTTATGCTCGAAAAACTCGGTGCAAAAGCAATGGCGGATATCGATGTTCTCAGCTTCACGAGCCTTGGCGAAAAGCTTGTGGGCAGACCTGCTCTGCACGAACGCAGAAGGCTTGACGATTCCGCAAGAGCTGTGCTTATGCGTATGGCGCTTGAAGGGGTCAGGCACAAGCTTAATCTTTATGCAAACCACGTTTCGAAGAAATCTGTTATCTCCGAATTCGTTGCTCTTTCTTCGGAATTCAAACAGAACGCAGTATCAACCGATGCTCTGCGCCTTGCTCTTGCAAGCGAAAAAGACGGGCTTCTAAAAATGAAACTCAGCGACATCGCAACCGTGCTTGATGCCTATGACGCTATGGTAACGGGCAGTTATTTCAATCCCGATGAATTGCTTGACGAGCTTTATGATATCCTGCCTGAAAACAATTATTTCAAGGACAGGCTTGTTTTTATCGATGCATTCAGAGGGTTCACCGTTCAGGAATATAAGATTATCGAGCGTATGCTCTGCAAATCAACCGCCGTTTACGTTACTCTCTGCACAGATAACCTGCAAAACAGCGATGACGAAACGGAGCTTTTTGCTCACACAAAAAGAACTGCACACAGGCTCATCGAAGCGGCAAAAAAGAACGGCTCACCCGTTGCAAAACCGCAGTATCTTTCGATGAGAAGCAAATTCAATAACTTCCCTCCGAAGTTTGAACGCTATGCTTCCCCCGAGCTCCGCGCTCTTGAGCAGGAGCTTTTCTCGCCTGCACCCAATATCTATGAATACGATTGCGAAAATATCACCCTGTGTAAAGCGGCGGATATCTATGCAGAATGTGAATATATTGCCTGCACGGCAAAAAAACTTATCCGCGAAAACGGCTACAGATGCAGAGACATCGCGGTTATCGCAAGAGACAGTTCCGCTTATGAAGCACCTTTGCGCTCTGCTCTGAAAAAATGCGGCATAAGCGTTTTTGATGACAGCCGCCAACCTGTTGACACATCGCCCGTTGTTAATCTTGTAACAAGCGCAGTTGCCGTTGCAAACGGCGGTTTTGATACCGAAACCGTTATGCGTTATCTCAAAACGGAGCTTGCCGATTTCTCTGCGGAAGAGATTGCGCAGGTTGAAAATTATTGCTATCTGTGGCAGATAAACGCAGGCGGCTGGCTCAGAGAATGGGAGCAGCATCCCAAGGGCTTCGGTGCGGAAATGACTGATGAAGACCGCAACGAGCTTGACGTACTCAACTCTCTTCGCCGCAGAATGGTTGCTCCTCTCTGTGGTTTGAGAGAAGCGTTCAAAGATACCAACGGTGCCGAAGCGGCAAAGTCCGTTTTCCTTTTTCTTGAAAAAATCAACGTGCCCGAAAACCTGAAAAAGCTTGCGCAAACACTTGCAGATTCGGGTGAAGCAGGTATTGCCGTTGAGCTTGACAGAATGTGGAACGTTGTTACCGATTTGCTCGATTCAATCGCCACCGTTGCAGGCGACAGAACGGTTAACGCAACCGAATTTGCAGAAATATTTGACCTTATGCTCAGCGTGCAGACTGTAGGCTCTCTGCCGCAGGGGCTCGACGAAATAACCATCGGTTCGGCAGACAGAATCCGCACCGTTACACCCAAAGCCGTGTTTATCGCAGGCGCAAACAGCGGTGTATTCCCTGCCCTGCCCTCAAGCGGTTCAACCCTGACAGATAAAGACCGCAGAAAACTCAGCGAAATGGGCATAGAGCTTTCAGATTACGGCGAATATAAGCTTGCGGAAGAAAAACTGATTGCCTATAACGCTTTCTGTTGCGCTTCGCACAAGCTCTACGTATGCTGTCCCGAAAGAAGTTCGGGCAACGAGCAGCTTGCGCCCTCTGAGCTTTATACCAAAATCAAAAATCTCTTCCCGAAATGTTCGGAGGTTGACGCCTCCTGCCTTGACGGACTCTATTATATCGAAGGTGAAAGCCTCGCCTTTGAGCAGCTTGCAAAAAGCAGAAACGAAGCTTCTGTGCTCGGCGCAACTCTCGAAGAATATTTTGCCGAGCGTGATGATTATTCAGGCAAGCTTGATGCGCTCAAAAGAGCAGGCGGTATACGCGATTTCAGAATTGAAAACAAAGAAGCCGCGCGCAGCCTTTTCGGCGATAATCTTTATATCTCCGCATCAAGAGTTGAGAGCTTTTATAAGTGCCCGTTTTCTTATTTCTGCCGTTACGGCATAAAGGCTATGCCTCGCAAAACAGCAGAGCTTGACCCGATGCAGAGAGGTAACGTTATTCACCACGTTCTTGAAAAACTGCTGATGAATTACGAAAGCGAAGTTCTTGTTGCAATGACCCGTGCGGAGCTTCTTGACATAATTTCATCGCTGATGAACGAATATCTTATGGCAAAGCTTGACGGCTCACAGCGTGACGAGCGTTTTCTTTATCTCTATCATAAGCTTGCGCTCAGCGTTTGCGACGTTGCAGAAAGACTCATCAAAGAGCTTGCGCTCAGCGATTTCAAGCCCGTTGATTTTGAACTTTCAATCGGTTCCGACGGCGAAATTCCGCCATATGAAGTCATAACCGAAAGGGGAAAAATCAGCATTTCGGGCGCAATTGACCGCGTTGACAAGGCAGTTATCAACGGTAAAACCTATCTGCGCGTTGTGGACTATAAATCCTCGGGCAAGGCGTTCAAACTCAGCGACGTTTTGCAGGGACTCAATATGCAGATGTTCATTTATCTTTTTGCCCTCTGGCAAAACGGCAAGAAAAAATACGGTGAAATCACGCCTGCAGGTGTGCTCTATTACCCTGCAAATTCACCGCTTGTTTCTGTCGAAAGAGGCGAAAGCGAAGAAGACGTTTCCGTCAAAAAGCAGAAGCGTTGCAGAATGCAGGGCATCGTGCTCAACGATTGCGACGTTGTTGTTGCAATGGATAAATCGGCAGGCGGTCTTTATATCCCCGTTGATTTTGATGCAAAAGGAGCTATGAAAGGCTCGCTCATCAGGCTTTCACAGCTTGAAAAGCTTAAAGAAAAAGCAGACGAAATACTTATTGAGATGGCTGATTCTCTTCACGGCGGCAAAATCGAAGCTGTGCCCGCTTACGGCGCAAGCTACAAGCACGTTTGCCAATATTGCGATTATAAATCCGTTTGCTCATACGAAGAAGATATTTCCGTAAAAGAGCTTTACGACACAGACCTTGACGAGGCTCTGCGAAACTTAGAGGAAGGAGATGATGAGGATGTCAACACCCTGGACTGATGACCAGCGAAAAGCCATTGACGCGCGCAAAGGCACCGTTCTCGTGAGCGCCGCGGCAGGTTCGGGCAAAACCGCAGTTCTTGTTGAAAGAGTTATCCGCAGAATCTGCGACAGAGAAAACCCCTGCGGCGTTGAAAACCTGCTCATCGTTACCTTCACAAAAGCGGCGGCTTCCCAGATGAAAGAAAAAATTGAGGCGGCAATCAGCAAAAAAATTGCCGAAAACCCCTCGGACAAACGTTTGCGCCGTCAGCAGCTTATGCTCCCCAGCGCCAACATCTGCACAATCGACTCTTTCTGCATCAACCTTGTTCGTGAGAATTTCCACGCGCTTGGCGTTGCGCCCGATTTCGGTATGCTTGACGAAAGCAAGCTCGATATTCTGAAAGCGCAGGCGGTCAACACCGTTGTTGGTGAGCTTTACAAAAATCCCACAGAAAACTTTATGCGCCTGACAAACCTCATAAGCGATAACCGTGATGACCAAAAACTCGTTGCAGCCATTCTCAAACTGCATTCGCTTTCGCAGGCTTATCCCTTCCCCGAAATATGGCTCCGTTCACTTGCGGCAGAATTCAGCGCACCCGCTTCAATCGAAGAAAGTCCATGGGGCAGAATTCTTCTCTCGCATATGGCGGCTGCGGTTGAAAGCTGTGCAGGCGGTATTGAGCATTGTCTTGAATTGCTTGCCGACGAGTCTGAACTTCAGGCAAAATATGCCGAGACCTTTGCAAGCGAAAAAGAAATGCTTCTGCATTTTCTTGACTCTTTAAAAACTTCTGCGTGGGATAAAATTGCCGCTGATTATGAAAACATCGTTTTCGGCAGAATGCCCACCGCACCGAGAGGATACGTTTCGGAAGTTAAGGATATCTGCAAAAAAATCAGAGATGATTATAAAAAAGAAATCAAGGAAATGGTCAAATTCCTTTGCATTTCAAGCAAGGAACACAGCGAAGACGTTGAGGCGCTCGCACCCGTTGTTACGGAGCTGATTGAGGCGGTAATCGTTTTTGCAAACGAATTTGACCGCCTTAAATCCGCAGAAAACGGTGCCGATTTTTCAGATACTCTCCATATGGCGCTCAGACTTCTCATCGAACCTGTTGAAGGCGGTTACAAAAAAACGCCGCTTGCCCTTGCCCTCTCTGAAAATTATGCCGAAATTCTTGTTGACGAATATCAGGACGTAAACCTTGCGCAGGATATGATTTTCAGCGCACTTTCAAAAGACGAAAACAACCTGTTTATGGTTGGCGACGTTAAGCAGAGCATCTACCGTTTCCGTCAGGCAATGCCCGAAATTTTTCTCGCACGCCGTGACAGAATGGAAGAATACGAAGCCGATAACTATCCTGCCAAAATAACTCTCGGCAAAAATTTCAGAAGCCGCAAAGGCGTTACGGGTATTGTCAATTTTATCTTTGAAGCCGTTATGAGCCGCGATGCAGGCGGTCTTGATTACGATAAAAACGAAAGGCTTGAAGCCGGCGCAAAATATCCTGCCAAAGACGGTGCCGACACCGAATTTCTGCTTTTCGAAACAGACAAAGACGATTTCACAAAAACTCAGGCAAGATATATTGCCGATTACATTGAAAACGCGGTTGCCGAAGGTATGCCTCTTTCAAAGGGTGACGGTTTCAGACCTGCGGAATATAAAGATTTCTGCATACTTTTAAGAAGCGTCAAAAACAGCTCGCGCGATTTTGTTGATGAACTCAATGCAAGAGGAATACCCGTAAGCTGCGAAGCAGGCGGCGGCTTTCTCAACGCACCCGAAACGATGTTTCTCATTTCTCTCTTAAAGGTTATCGATAATCCCGTCAATGATATTCCGTTAACGGCGGTTATGCTCTCCCCCGTTTTCGGTTTCACGCCCGATGACCTTGCTTTTATGCGCGCCGCAAACAAAAAAGGAAGCGTTTATTCCTGCGTTGTTAACGCCGGCGAAAACGGCAATCAAAAAGCGTCGGATTTCATTGCAAAACTCCGCGAAATGCGCCGCATTTCCGCAAACGTCAGGGTCGGAGAGCTTGTGCGCAGACTGATTGAAGAAACAGGCTATGCCGCGGCTGTTTGCGCAATGAAAAACAGTGCCGCGCGACGCGCAAACCTTAACCTTTTCACCGACCTTGCCAACAAGTTTGAAGAAAACGGCAGGCGCGGTGTTTCGGGTTTTGTGAACTATATCGATAATATTTCAAACAGCGGCGGAGATATCAGCGGTGCAAGCTCAAAATCTGAAGCTGCCGATGCCGTTAAAATAATGACCATCCACAAAAGTAAGGGTCTCGAATTTCCTGTTTGCTTTGTTGCCGCCTGCGAGAAAACCTACGGCGATTTCTTTAACCGCGAGGATTTGATTATCGCTTCAGAAAGCGGAATAGGCATAAAAAATAATACGGGATTCGCAAAATATGATACTCTGCCAAGACTTGCGGCAAAAACCGAAACTCTCAAAGCAGAGCATTCGGAAGAACTGCGTGTGCTTTACGTTGCGCTCACGAGAGCGAAAGAAAAACTGATAATGCTCTCTTCCTGTGCAGATACGTCAAAAACGCTCACCTCTGCGGCATCCAATCTGCGCAGTAAAAGCGGTGTTGACCCTTATACGGTGCTCGGTTTTTCAAGCTACGGCGAATGCATTCTGACCGCCCTTTTGCGTCACCCCGATGCAAACGCTCTGCGCGTTGCGGCAGGTCTTTCGCAGCGTTTCAATTTACCCTGTGAAGCTCCGCTTAAAGCAGAGATAATCAAAAACTATGAGAGCAAACTGATTGTCCGCGAAGAAACCGTTGCCGACTCCGATGAAGAAATCAGAGAGGAAATCGAAAAGCGCCTTGCATATAAATATCCCTTTGCTTCTCTCAACGGAGTTGTTGCAAAACAGATTGCTTCAAACCTTGACGCAGGCGAAATAAACAGCGAATATTTTGCTTCTCGCAGACCTGCTTTTATGAGCAAAGATAAGCTTACTCCCGCACAGCGAGGCACCGCAACCCACCGATTTATGCAGTTTGCCGATTATGAAAAAGCAACAATCAGCGTTGCAACTGAGCTCGAAAGGCTCATTAACGACGGTATGCTGACCGAAGCGGAAGCGAATGCGGTTGACGTCAAAGCGGTTTCGGGCTTTTTTGAAAGCGCACTTGCGAAACGCATTCTCAAATCCGAAAAGGTTTTCAAAGAATATGAATTCACCTTCGGCATATCCGTCAGGGAGCTTTATCCCGACGTACCCGAAGACGTTGCAAAAGACGAAAAAATCATCATCGAAGGCGTTGCAGACTGCGCTTTCATTGAAAACGGCAATCTCATTATCGTTGACTACAAAACAGACAGAGTAACAAGCGGCGAAGAGCTCAAAGCGCTTTACGGCTCTCAGCTCGGCATATACCGCCGCTGCCTTGAAGAGGTTATCGGTCTGCCAGTCAGCCATACTTTGATTTATTCATTCAGACTCGGTGAAACCGTTGAGTTATAAACACAAAACAAAAAGCTTGCAAAGGTCAGTGACCGATGCAAGCTTTGTTTTATTTGTTTATTTCTTGTTGAGCTTATAAACGTAGTTGACTGCTTCAAACAGAGCAATTGCAGAAATAAAGAAGCAACCGATTATCAGCGACCAGCGAAGAGCAATTTCGCCGTCAGCAAGGTTATCAAACACAGCTTCAATTGCTACAAGATAAACCGCACACTGGAGAGAAATGAACGAAAAAGTGTGGAGTCCCTTGAGTTTGCCTGCGCTTATCAGCGTTGAATCCAGAGCAATGAATATTGCGCCGAGAATCATAAGCGGTAAACCTGCTTTATAAATCGTTTCAAAATAACCGAGTCTTCCCATAACAAAGAAAATATAACCCACAATCGAGAAAAAGCTTATCATCACGGTTACGGGAGCAGGAGTTATGTTAAGAGCAGGATAAACAACAACCATCCACGCTGTTATCAGCGCGCCCACAACGTAAAGGCTCCAACCGTCGGCACTCTGAAAAACCAAATCTATCGCAACGCAGAAAGTTGCGGGGAAAACCATCAGAGCCGTAGCGATGGCGGCAAAGCTCTTTGAATACTTGCCCGGAACTTTAAAGAATCCTCTTTTTTCTTCTTTATCGGGTTGGGGTTTTGTCTGAACAGCCGCGCGCATACCGCATACGCCGCAGAAGGCGTTACCCTCAGGTATGTGGCTGCCGCATTTATTGCAAACCATAAATATTACCTCCTTATTTGTTGATAATATTATACAGACAATACCACTCAATTGTCAATATTAAAGATTATAATAATATCATTGACAATCATTTTTGCCTGTGATATACTTTTGATAATTATGAGTATAGGTGAAATTTGGTCTGTTTTCAGGGTTGAACTCCGTTCAGGCAGTCTCTCTTTCACTAAAAAACAGGCGCAGACAGAGTCTGTCCTCAACTGTTCACTATTCGCTATTAATTATTCACTAACCATATATCGGAGGAATGAAAAATGTACGAAAAGGTTTCATCAAATCTTAATTTCGTTGACAGAGAAAAAGCAGTGCTTGAATTCTGGAAAGAAAACAAGATTTTTGAAAAGAGCATTGAAACCAGAAAGGGCTGCCCCACTTACACATTCTATGACGGCCCTCCCACAGCTAACGGTAAGCCCCATATCGGCCACGTTCTGACCAGAGTTATCAAGGATATGATTCCCAGATA
>JAFXJO010000039.1 GCA_017532185.1 Clostridia bacterium
ATAAGGAAGAATCCTGTTTCATCTAAAGGTAATATTATTCTGGATGCGGGTGAAGGTTATTTTGATACAACCGAAAACGAAATTACGGTTCAGGCTGAAATAGGAACGGATTTTGTTCCTTACGATAATCCGATGCCTCGACTTGACGGCTATGTTTTTGCAGGCTGGGCTTTTGAAAACGGTGAATTTGTAACTCTCGAAAATCCCGTTAAGGTCGGCTATGAGGATATTGCTCTTTATGCCGTATGGGAAATAGAAACGAAAAGATATAACCTTGAACTCAATGCAAACGGCGGTCTTTTTGATGACGGAAGCGAAAGTATCACTTGTGATTTTGAACCGGGAGAAGTTGTTGCTTTGCCTGATAACGTTAAGAAGGAAGGCTGCAACTTTGTGGGCTGGGTTAACGAAAACGATGAGATTGTTAACCGATTTGTAATGCCTGCGAAAGACGTAACGTTAACAGCGGTCTGGGAGGCGGAAGAATATACCGTAACTTTCAATACGGACGGCGGCAATGAAATTGAAGCTTTGACGCTTACTTTCGGTGAAGAGTTTACTCTTCCCTCGGCTAAAAAAATCGGTCATAGTTTTGCTTTCTGGAGAGATGAAAGCGGCAATATGTACGTTGCCGGTCAGAAGGTTGCAATGCCTGCAAAGGATAAAACTTTCAAAGCAGTTTGGTTCGTTCAGAGCAAGAGCGTAACTTATACCATCGGCAATGATACAGTAAAATTCGACGTCGTTCCCGGCAATGAAATTCCTCTTCCCGATATGAGCGTATATGAAAACGCCGAGCTTCTTTATTGGCTTGATGCAAACGGCAAGCGAGTGACGGAATTCCCTGCAGCTATGCCTGAAAGCAATCTCACCTTTACTGCGGTTCTTCGCTATACTTTTGTTGACGGCAAATACGGCATAACGGCTTCGTTTGAAAGCGGATGTTTTGATTATGAAGGCGATGAACTTGATTTTGTTGTTGAAAAGTTTAACGGCGTCAAAGAATCGGGCGGAGTTTATTACAAAGACGATAATTATAAGCAGATTGAATTTTATAACATAAAGTTTTGTCACGGCGCAACAACCGTTCAGCCCCAAAAAGGCGGCGTTGTTCATATCGGCATTCCCGTACCTGCCGCTTACAAAGACGGCACGGAATTTCTTGTAATTCACCGTTATGGCGGCGACGGATACGAACAGATAACCCAAACCAAAAACGGTGACAAGCTTGAGTTTGATGTAAATCAATTCGGCGATTTTGAGGTTTGCGTTGAAAGCGGAACAACCGTTAAAACCTCTCCCTCAAAAACATCTTATGCATATAAAGAGAGCCTGGATTTAAGCGGTCTTACCCTTGAGGTGCTTGACGCAAACGGCAACAAAGCCATTATCAGCGATACAAGCAAAATGAATGTTAAGGGTTATGATTCCAAGAAAATCGGCAAACAGACCGTTACCGTTGAATATGACGGCACCACGACTCATTTTGACGTCAGCGTTGCATATACCTGGTGGCAGACGCTTATACGAATCCTGCTTCTCGGTTTCCTCTGGTATTAATTCGATATTGAAAAGAGCTCCTTCGGGAGCTCTTTTTTTGCTGATAAAACTATGTTTTTCTTTTTCTTTTAGGGCGAACGGCAAAAAACGGGAGTAAATAAACAAAAAATATTATTTTGGTGGTGAAAAAGACCGAAACAAAGCAACTTGATTTTGATATTGTTAATCAAAACTGCGGTTGACTTTTAAGTGTATATTTGATAATATGATTAAGTATGATTGATTAAAAGGAGAAGTTTGATGTTCAAGCGAATGACGGCAAAAACAGACAAAAAAACATTGGTTTTTGCACTTGTTGCTTTTGCGGCTTTTGCGTTGCTTGTTTTTCTTTTTCCTTATTCCGGCGATGACTGGGCATGGGGCAGCAAAATCGGTCTTGAACGTCTTTCAACTTGGTTTGAAAGGTATAACGGCAGATATGCCGGCAACCTTCTTGTTATGGCTTTAACAAGAAGCAAACTGTTAAACGTTGTTTTTACTGCGTTTTCTCTTGTTTGCGCTTGCTTTTTGCCTCAAATCTGCAGCGGTTCAAAACGCTTTTCGCCCTTACTGCTTTCGGCGGCAATGTTTTTGCTTATGCCCAAGTATGTGTGGACTCAGTCGGTTGCGTGGACTGCGGGCTTTTCAAATTATATTCCGCCTATTCTTCTGACAACCGTTTTTATGGCTGTTACTTCAAACGTTTTCAGAGAAGAAAAACCTGCTTACGGTAAGCTGATGCCTGTTGCAACGTTTGCCATCGGGTTTGTTGCTTCGCTTTTTATGGAAAACGTTACGCTTTACGGCGTTGCGCTTTCAGCGAGTGTGACTGTTATTGCTCTTGTTAAGCACAAAAAACTGTTTGCGGTTCACGTTTGCGGTCTTGCAGGCAGTGCGGCAGGCGCCGTTTTGATGTTTTCAAATTCGGCTTACGGAATTATCGCAAGCGCGGAAGACGGTTACCGTTCAACGGCGTTGAGCGCAGGCTTATATAAGACCCTCGAAAGTCACGTTGCAACGATTAATTATTATTTCTTTACCAAGAACGTTGTAATGCTTGCGGTTATCAGCTTGCTTTGTGTTGTGCTTGCTGAAATGTATATCAAAAGCAACGGGGACGAAAAGAAAAAAACGTTTGTAAAAGCTGCACGCGCAGTTAATATATTCTGCTTGATTTTTGTTCTGAGCAGATCGGTTCTTATTCGCGTGATATCTTCCGGTGTTATAAAATTCGCTTCGGATTGCGTTATTTTATTTGTCGGCGTAATTTATTTTCTTGCCGTATGCGTGATAATTCTTATCGGCATAAAAGATAACGCAAGAAAAGGTATGGCGCTTGTTGCTCTTTTCAGTTTACCTGTGCTGATTGCTCCTTTGTCGGTTGTCAATCCCATCGGTCCGAGATGCTTCTTTCCGCCGTATTTTATCTGTATGATTTTGAGTGTGTGTCTTTATGACAGTGTGCTTGACGGTTGTGCGGATGAAAAGAGGGTTGAGCGCGTTGCGGCTAAGGTGTTTTTAACCGTTTCCTCGGTTATGCTTGTTTATCTGGTTGCTGTATACGGTACGGTTTGTTATTATAATGTGAGGCGCAACGAATACGCAGTCAGACAGAATGAACTCGGATATGAGAAAATAACGGTATGCAGACTGCCGTTCACTGCATATGTGTGGACAGGTGACCCTGACAGGGAGCCGTGGGCAGAAAGATATAAGCTTTTTTACGGACTTGAACCCGATGCTCAACTTGAGATTATCGGTTACAAAGAGTTTGATGAATGGAAAGAAAACTTTGACAGAGAGGTGTCTGAAAAATGAAATTATCACTTATAGTTCCTTGCTACAATGAAGAGGGAAACGTTGAAAAGTTTTTCAGCGAGGTCAACCGCGTTTTTGAAAATAAGGTTGAGGATTATGAATTTGTGTTTGTTAATGACGGCAGTTCGGATAATACCTATAAGAGACTGAAATATATCTATAACGAGCTTAACACAAAGAATAACGTTCAGGTGCTTACCTTCAGCCGCAATTTCGGCAAGGAATCGGCAATTTATGCGGGTCTTTCAAAGGCAAAGGGTGACCTTGTGTGCCTTATTGATGCCGATTTGCAGCAGCGTCCTGAAGTTGTTCTTGAAATGCTTGACGTGCTTAATTCGGATGAGGATTTTGACTGCGTAACGGCTTATCAGGAAAAACGTAAGGAAAATGCAGTTATTTCATTTGTTAAATCATCGTTCTATAAATTTATCAATAAGATTTCCGACGTTGATTTTGTCAACGGCGCATCCGATTTCAGGCTTATGAAGCGCTCGATGGTTGACGCCATTCTGCAGATGACTGAATTCCACCGTTTCTCAAAAGGTCTTTTCAGTTACGTTGGCTTCAACACGCAGTATATCCCTTATACCGTTGCAGAGAGAGAAAGCGGCGAATCAAAATGGGGCGTGCGCAAGCTTATCAAATATGCGCTTGAAGGCATTTTTGCATTTTCAACAATGCCTCTCAAAATTTCAACCTTCATTGGTCTTCTTTCATCTTTTGCTTCAATCGTTTATCTTATTGTTGTTCTTGTGCAGAAGATTTTCTTCGGCATTGACGTACCCGGTTATGCAACAATCGTAACATTGCTTCTGCTTATCGGCGGACTCGTTCTTTTCTGCCTCGGTATCATCGGCGAATATCTCTCAAAGATGTACGTTCAGGTCAAAAACAGACCGATATATATCCTTAAAGAGCATCTTGACGAAAAAGAAAAATAAAAAAATTAACCGCAGAGAGCATAAGCTTTCTGCGGTTTGCTTTTTATCAGCCCATCTTCGGTGCAGGTCTGTGCTTTGCGGTGAAATCGGAAACGTCAATTTTGATAACGCTCACAACCGCCGCCATTTTATCTTCAAATTCAAAATCTTTGCCTGTCTGCGTTTTCATCAGGAAAGAAAGCGCGGATTTTTTTATTTCAATATCCTCAACAATTTCGGCTTTGCCTCTGCCCATAATTGAGGAATACGTTATGCCGTATTTGCAGGCGATTTCGCCCTCGAACGGCTGAATGCCGCACTCCATTTCAAAGAAAACCTTTGGGTTTGCTCTGATAAGGTCAAGCTTTCTGCCTCTTTTTGCGCCGTGAAGCCAGAGGGTGAGCTTGCCGTCAACAAGAGTGTAGCCGTAATTCATCGGCACAACGTAAGCTTCGTCGCCGTCAACAAGACCGAGGTGGAGCACCTTTGCGGAATCAAGGATTTTTATGATTTCGTTTATATCCGTAACTTCTCTTTCTCTGCGTGTCATACCGTTCATCGTTCTACCTCCAGATTTGCAATATAATAATGTTATCATATTTAGTTTCTGTTGTAAACCTTTTAAGAAAGGATTTACGGTCAACGAAACGAATTCAAGGAAAATTCATACATTTTAACAAAGTGTTTACAATTAAAATATTGACAAATGCATACCATTGGGGTATAGTAATAACCGTAGTTAGCACTCTTTTTGTTTGAGTGCTAAAATTAGCACTCCGAGAAAATCGGCTGAAAGGCGGTGAGGAAATGGCAGAACTCAGCGAGAGAAAAAAGGCGATTCTTGCGGCTGTTGTTGAGCAGTATATCAAGTCGGGTGAGCCTGTTGGTTCAAAGGAACTTCTTGCTCTTACGGGTATGGCGGTTTCCTCGGCAACCGTGCGCAACGAGATGAGCGAGCTTGCTTCGCTCGGCTATCTTGAACAGCCCCATACCTCGGCAGGCAGAATACCTTCGCAAAAAGGTTACAGATATTACGTTGATAACCTTATGAAAAACCGTGAGATTGATGAGCTTAACAAGCGTCTGATTGAGGCAGGCATTTCTTCTGCCGCAGGTGATCCCGAAAAGCTTATTGCTCAGGCAGGTGAGGTGCTTGCTGATTTAACAAAATGTGCCTGCGTTTCAACCGCACCGGGCGGCGATTCAACGGTTATCCGCAAAATCGAGCTTGTGCCTGTTGGTCATCATACGGCAATGCTTGTGCTTCTGACCTCAAACGGCATTCTCAAAAGCCGACTTTGCAGGCTGGACAGCGAGCTTAACGTTAAAATCGTTGAGGAATTCTATAACGTTGTTGAATCGGCGATTATCGGCAAATCGGCTTCGGATATAAGCGTTGCTTCAATGCAGTCTGTTGCCGCTTCGGTTGATAGCGACCCGTTTGCAATGCTTCCGTTGATTGCTGCGGTATGCGAGCTTGCAGGCAGCACGGCAAAATCAAGAATCATGCTCGGCGGCAGTTCAAATCTGTTCTCTTATAAAGATTACGGCTCCAACGCGATTGAACTTCTTGAGTTTCTTAACAAAAAAGAGCCTCTCACCGAGGTTATGAGTGGCGCGAAAGACCCGTTCAACGTTAAAATAGGTAAAGAAAATATTTACAGGCAGCTTGAAAATTCAAGCGTTATCGTGGCAAAATATTCCGTGGGCGGCAATGATTCGGGAACAATCGGAATCATCGGCCCTACCCGAATGGATTATGAAAATATAATACCGAGTGTCAAATATCTGACCAATCTTGTCGGCAGCCTGATAACTCAGGCGTTAGAGGACTGACAGAAAGGAAGCCCAAATGAAAAAAGAAAAAACAAAACCCGATGCGGTTGAGGAAGTTAAAGAGGAGGCTGCTCCTGAGGTAACCAAAGAAGCAGAGCTTCAGAAAGCGCTTGACGAAAAGAACGACCAGTTTCTCCGTCTTTGCGCAGAATACGATAACTTCCGCAAGCGTTCGCAAAAAGAAAAACAGGATATTTATTCGTCATCAAGAGCTGACGTGTTTAAGGATTTGCTTCCCGTTTTTGATAATTTTGACAGAGCCGCGCAAAACAAGGGCGCAGGGCTGGAGGATTATTCAAAGGGTATCGACCTTATTTTTCAGCAGTTTGCCGATATTCTTAAAAAGAACGGCGTTGAAGCTTTCGGCGCTCCCGGTGATGAATTCGACCCCAATATCCACAATGCTGTAATGAGCATTGAGGATGAAAACTTCGGCGAAAACACTGTTGCCGAGGTGTTCTCAAAAGGCTATAAACTCGGCGATAAGGTTATCCGCGAAGCCGTTGTTAAAGTTGCCAATTCTTAATCAGTATTAAATTATCTTTTCAATATCAGGAGGAAAAAATTATGTCAAAGGTAATCGGTATCGACTTAGGTACAACAAACTCATGCGTCGCTGTTATTGAAGGCGGCGAGCCCGTAGTTATTGCAAACGCAGAAGGTGCAAGAACAACTCCCTCTGTTGTTGCTTTCGGCAAAACAGGCGAAAGAATGGTTGGTCAGGTTGCAAAAAGACAGGCAATCACAAACCCCGACAAAACAGTTGCTTCTATCAAGAGACAGATGGGCACAGATTATAAAGTAGCTATCGACGATAAGAAGTATACTCCTCAGGAAATTTCCGCTATGATTCTTCAGAAGCTTAAGACAGATGCTGAAGCATATCTCGGCGAAAAGGTAACAGAAGCTGTTATCACCGTTCCTGCTTATTTCACAGACGCACAGCGTCAGGCAACTAAAGACGCAGGTAAAATTGCAGGTCTTGAAGTAAAGAGAATTATCAACGAACCCACAGCAGCAGCTCTTGCTTACGGTATCGATAAAGAAACAGACCAGAAGATTATGGTTTATGACCTTGGCGGCGGCACGTTCGACGTTTCAATCATCGAAATGGGCGACGGCGTTCAGGAAGTTCTTGCAACCGCAGGTAACAACCGTCTCGGCGGTGACGATTTTGACCAGAGAGTTATTGATTGGCTTGCAGACGGCTTCAAGGCAGAGCAGGGCATCGACCTTCGCGGTGATAAAATGGCTATGCAGCGTCTTAAGGAAGCTGCAGAAAAGGCAAAGATTGAGCTTTCAG
>JAFXJO010000008.1 GCA_017532185.1 Clostridia bacterium
ACTTCAACTTCGGGATAGTTTTCTTTGATAAGAGTTGCAAGACCGTTTTCAACGTCATTGCGAACGTTAATATCCGAAAGAGTCAGACGGTTGTCACAGTAAACGGGGCTTTTAATGCCGCTTGCCCAGGTAAAAGGCTCTTCGGGGCGGAAAAATACTGCTTTGATTTTAAGCAGATCTTTTGCAATAAGCTGTTTCATTTTATATTCCTCCAAAATGTATTATTAACTGTTTGAATTATGTCTCGGGGTTCGCCATATTTATCAGTCACAGAACTCTGCTACGCATCTCTTATATGCCGCAACGGGGTCTGCCGCTGCTGTGATGGGTCTGCCGACTACGATATAGTCAGAGCCGATTTCCTTTGCCTTTGCAGGAGTTGTAACTCTTACCTGGTCGCCGATATCGCCGTCTGCGAATCTTACACCGGGAGTAACCGTTACAAAATCCGCACCGCATTTTTCGTGAACCTTGCCTGCTTCAAGAGGTGAGCAAACAACGCCGTCAAGACCTGCAACCTTTGCGTTTGAAGCATAGTGCATAACAACCTCGTCAAGAGGCTTTTCGATAAGAAGGTCAGCTTCCATTCTTTCCTGTGAGGTTGATGTGAGCTGTGTTACCGCAATAAGAATGGGGCGTGTGCCGTCTTCTCTTGTAAGACCTTCGATAGCAGCTTCCATCATTGCAACCGTGCCGCTTGCGTGAAGGTTTGTCATATCAACGTCAAGTCTTGAAAGAACCGACATTGCCTTTTTAACTGTGTTGGGGATATCGTGAAGCTTGAGGTCAAGGAAAATCTTGTGTCCTCTTGCCTTGATTTCTCTTACGATTTCGGGACCTTCGGCGTAGAAAAGCTCCATACCGATTTTAACGAAAGGCTTAACGTCGGTGAACTTATCCAGGAAATCAAACACTTCCTTTTTGCCTGCAAAATCGCAAGCTACGATTACGTCTTTACCCATTGTGTGCACATCCTTTTATATCATTTAAATTTTTAATACCGTATTTATTCATTACGTCGGGAAGATTTTTAACGATTGCAAAACTTGCATAGGGATCAACAAGGTTTGCCGCGCCAACCTCAACCGCCGTTGCACCTGCCATTATATATTCAATAACGTCCTCTGCAGTTTCAACACCGCCCATACCGATAACGGGAATATTGACCGCCTGACTCACCTGATAAACCATTCTTATACCCACAGGCTTTATTGCAGGGCCTGAAAAACCGCCCATTTTGTTAGCGATTACGGGTTTGCCTGTCTTGAGGTCTATTCTCATACCGAGAAGAGTATTTATAAGACTGATTCCGTCTGCACCCGCTTCTTCGCAAGCCTTTGCGATTGAAACGATATCAGTAACGTTGGGTGAAAGCTTGATGATAACAGGCTTTGTTGTTACCGCCTTAACGGCTTTTGTAACCTCTGCCGCCGCTTCGGGTGAAGTGCCGAAGCTCATACCGCCGCCGTGAACGTTGGGACAGCTTACGTTAACCTCAAGCCAGCCAACCTGCTCTTCTTTATCAAGCTTTTCACAGGTATAGGCATAATCCTCAATTGCAAAGCCGCTTACGTTTGCCATAACAGGCTTTGAGAAGCACTTGGCAAGCTTGGGAAGCTCTTCGCTGATAACCTTTTCAACGCCGGGATTCTGCAGGCCTACGGCGTTTATCATACCTCTGTCGCACTCCGCGATTCTGGGAGTGGGATTGCCGAATCTTGCATCCTTGGTTGTGCCTTTGAACGAAAAAGTTCCGAGGCAGTTGATATCATAAAGCTCTGCAAATTCATAGCCGAATCCGAACGTACCCGAAGCAGGGATAACGGGATTGTCAAGTTCTATGCCGCAAAGATTAACCTTTGTGTTTACCATATTATCTCCTCCCTTTCAAGCACGGGGCCGTCTCTGCAGATTCTCTTGTTGCCGTATTTTGTTTTGCACGAGCAACCCATGCAAGCGCCGAAACCGCAACCCATTCTTTCTTCAAAGCTGTACTGACCGCTTGTTTTTGCAATTTTTTCTATTGCTTTGAACATCGGCATAGGTCCGCAGGTGAAGAAATAATCATAATCGATATCCTTGAGTACGTCGGTTACAAAACCCTTTGTGCCGTAAGAACCGTCAACCGTTGAAACAAAGACCTTTGCTCCGAGAGCTTTGAATTCATTCTCATAGAAAATCTCGTCTTTTGTGTTGAAGCCGAGAATAACGGTAACGTCTTTGCCCTCTGCAAGAAGCTTCTTGCAAAGATTATACATCGGAGGTACACCTACACCGCCGCCGATAAGCACAGCTTTTCCGCTGCATTTTGAAGTATCAAAACCGTTTCCGAGAGCGCAGAGAACGTCGAGACGGTTGCTTTCATCAAGCTTCGTCATATCAGCAGTTCCCTGACCCACAACCTTGTATATGATTGTAATGGTTTCGCCATCATAATCACATATCGAAATAGGTCTGCGAAGATAGAAGCCGTCAAGCTTGATATTGATAAACTGACCGGGTGCAGTAATATGCGAGGTGTCACCCTTAAGCTTCATTTCGTATATATCCTTGGTTAAAGGCTTATTATATACAATGTCATAATATGCGCTGTTCATTACTTCTCCTCCTTCTGCCACGCTGTTTTGCCGCCGCATACCGTCATAAGGCATTCACCGAACACTTCATAGCCTTCAAACGGGGTGGCTCTGCCTTTTGAAAGAAATTTTTCGGGGTCGATTTCATATTTACTGTCTAAATCAAACACCGTGAAATTGCCGCTTTCAATTGAATTATCAAAGCCGAAACGCTTTGAGGGATTTATACTCATCAGCTCAACAAGCTTTTCGAGAGTGATAATTCCCGTTTTCACAAAATGTGTGTACATAAGAGGGAATGCGGTTTCAATGCCGACTACACCCATAAGACTCTTTTCAAGTCCCTTTCCCTTTTCCTCAGCAGAATGGGGAGCGTGGTCAGTTGCAATCATATCGATTGTGCCGTCGATTATACCTTCGATAAGCGCTTCTCTGTCTGCCTTTGAGCGAAGCGGAGGATTCATTTTGAATCTGCCCTCTTCCTTGAGGTCTGAGTCGTCAAGAATAAGGTAATGAGGTCCTGTTTCGCAGGTAACGTCAACACCGTTTTTCTTTGCCTGACGGATAAGCTCAACGCTCTCTTTGGTTGAGATATGGCAAACGTGATATTTGCAACCCGTTTTTGCCGCAAGCTCAAGGTCACGCTTGATGGGACCCCATTCGGATTCCGAGCAGATACCTCTGTGACCGTGTGCTTTTGCATACTCTCCGTCGTGAATATATCCGCCGTTGAGAAGGCTGTTATCTTCGCAATGGGCGGCAATGATTTTATCAAGCTCTTTTGCTTTCTGCATAGCGGCAAGCATCATCTCTTCGCTCTGCACGCCCTTGCCGTCATCGGAAAAAGCCGCAACGAGAGGTGCAAGACCTTCCATATCCGCAAGCTCTTCGCCCTGCTGACCTTTGGTTATCGTGCCGTAAGGCAAAACGTTGATGCAAGCGGTATTTTTAATTGCATCAAGCTGGGGAGCAAGGGTTGCGGGTGAATCGGGCGCAGGGATAAGATTGGGCATTGAACAAACGGTTGTGTAACCGCCTGCCGCCGCCGCAAGAGAACCGCTTTCAACGGTCTCTTTATAAACAAAACCCGGCTCACGCAGATGAACGTGAACATCTGCAAAACCGGGCAAAATATATTTATTTTTGCAATCGATAACAGTAGCGCCGTCAACAGAAACAACGGGAGCAAACACTCCGCCGCAAACACCTATATCTTCCGAAACAAAATTGCCGTTACGGTAAACTTTGCAGTTTTTGAAGATATAATCCATATTGACCTCCGTTATAATCTCTAATCAATTAAATATAACATACAAATATATATAAAGTCAAGCAAAAGTATGCCTGAAAAATGCAAAACAGAGCGATATTTTTTGCATAATTCTTTATTGACAACAACCTGAAACGCTGATATGCTGATGACAGATAAAGGGAGTGGTTATAATGAAGATTATGTTCGTATGCCACGGCAATATTTGCCGCAGTCCGATGGCAGAATTTATATTGAGAGATATGCTTAAAAGAAACGGTCTTTCGGGCGAAGTTTCGGTTGCTTCCTGCGCCACAAGCTCCGAAGAAATTTGGGGCGGCAAAGGCAACCCTGTTTATCCCCCTGCCAAAGCAGAGCTTGCAAAGCACGGCATTGATTGCACGGGTAAAACAGCCGTTCAGCTTCAGAAAAAAGACTATAATTCCTATGACGTTTTTATCTGTATGGACAGTATGAATCATCGCAACATTCAACGCATTTTCGGTTCTGACCCCGAGCATAAAATCCGCAAGCTGATGGATTACACAAACCGCGGCGGCGACGTTGCCGACCCTTGGTATACAAGGCGTTTTGACGTTACCTACAGGGATATTTATGACGGTTGCGAAGGCATAATCGAGAAAATTTTAAACGGTGATGAGTTATAAAAAAACGGCGGATTTTTCCGCCGTTTGTCTTTTTATTCACCGAGTGCTTCTTTGAGTGCCTGTGCAAGCTGATCAGGGCAGGACGTGCTTTTGAAGCCGCATCTGATACCGCCGCAACGTGCGATAACTTCTTCCGCCTTCATACCCTTAACAAGCGATGCAATGCCCTTGAGATTACCGTTGCAACCGCCCTCAAAATAAACGTCGCCGATAACGCCGTTTTCAAGTTCAAACTCAATTGAACGCGAGCAGGTGCCTTTTGTTCTGTATTTATAAACCATAAGTTATTCTCCTCTCTTTGAATGACCGAGGATTATTCTACAATATAAAAAAGAATTTTTCAAGTGTGATTTGTCACAACAATATATAAAGCAGGCTGAAAATCATCATCATATCTCCCGAATCAACCGCAAGCAACAAAACCAGCGGCAATATAATTCCCATATCGCCGCCTTCGTTTCTGTTTTCTGTTTTGAGCGCAGGCATAATCAGCCGCAAAAGGTTTTCATTCATTCTTATCTCCGCCCATTATCTGCCCCATAAGCGGCAGGATTTCAAAAAGCTTGAGCATCTGTACCGCACTATCCGCCCGTTTGCGTCTTTTCTCGCTCAGAAGCGGTTTGAGCGCTCTGATAAACTCCTCCCTGTCATCCCGTTTGTTCATCATTCCCATAAGCGACGAAATTTTTGCCATCATCTTCGCGTTGCCGAGAATTGACGATAAATCAGGCATTGAATTTTCCTGCTTCGTCGGTTCGTTTTTCTTCGGCTTTTCTTCCTTCGAACCGAAAAAGCTTTCCGCCGCCGCTTTGAGATTTTCAATATCATCGGCGCTCAGGCTTGAAATAATATCGTTAATACTGTCCATCGCGTCACCTGTTATTTGCCGCCGAATTTTTTCATCAGCTTCTGCGCCTGCTCGCTTTGCAGCAGCTCTTCGAGCGCCTTTTTGTCGCCGAGAATTCTGAAAAGCTCGTTCTTTTTCTCTTCGGGAAGCTTATCCTTGACCGCGCCGAGCATTTCATCGGCGTTTTTGTTTTTGAGCGCAAGAATCTCATCAACGGAAAAATTATCTTTACTCATTGAATCACCGCCTTTTCTATAGTATAATTGATATGTAAAACACCTTATTGTTAGAACGGAGGGCAAAACTTGAGAATACTTGTTTTTTCCGATTCCCACGGCAGCTCGCGGTGCATTGAAGAAGCTCTTTTGCTTCACCAAGACTCTTCTGCTGTTATTCATTTAGGCGACGGTGAAAGGGATATGAGCCGCGTTGAAGATTTGCTTGCGGGCAAAAAAGTTGTTCAGGTCTGCGGCAACTGCGATTTCGCTTCGCTTCTGCCATGCAACGAAATCGTAACGCTCGGTGGAGTTAGAATCTTCTGCTCTCACGGTCACACGGAGCTTGTCAAGCACGGCACGGGAGCGTTGCGTTCAAAGGCGCGTTCACTGGGCGCACACATTGCATTATATGGTCACACTCACGAAAGCGTTACCGATTACGACGAAGGACTTTACGTTATGAACCCCGGCTCTGCAAGGGTCGGTGAATACGGCGCAATCGATATCACGCCCTCGGGAATAATGCTTTTAAAAATGAAACTGTAATAAAAATCACCGCCTTGTCATATCTATTTGACAGGCGGTGATTTTAATGTTTGTATATTCTGTTAAAACTTCAAAAAGCAAAA
>JAFXJO010000009.1 GCA_017532185.1 Clostridia bacterium
ACTGGTCAAGAAGATAGCCTTCGTGAACAGCATGAACTTCAACGCCGTCAACACCTGCATCGCGGCAGAGCTTTGCGGTTTTTGCAAAAGCTTCAATAATTTCGTGAATCTGCTCCTTTGTCATTTCGGGGCATTCGATATCGTGAGCCCAACGTGAAGGCTGGGGGCTGGGAGATGCGAGTTCGTGTGATGTATCGAGAATAGGCTTGATAAGAGCTCTTGTGAACTTATTCTTATGAAGAGGAGCAACAAGTTCTGTGATAGCCCAAGAACGGCCCATACCTGCTGTGAGCTGAACAAAAAGCTTTGCGCCTGTCTTATGGATTTCATCCATAAACACCTTGAGTTCTTCAAACATCTTGGGGTTCTGCCAGAGCCATTTGCCCCAGAATGTGTCGCGAAGGGGAGCAATACCGGGAATGATAAGACCAACGTTGTTGTTGGCTCTTTCAAGGAAAAGCTTTGCCGCTTCCTTGTCAAAGTGGCAACCGCCGAGCTCAAACCAACCGAAAAGCGATGTGCCGCCCATGGGACACATTACGATTCTGTTTTTGATTTCAACGTTACCGATTTTCCACGGTGTAAACAGAGCTTCATACTGCTGATTCAATTAAAACACTTCCTTATCAGAAATTTGTTACATATATAACCTATTATATAATAAAATAATTGTTGATTGATGTCAAGTATTATTGCAAATCTTAAGCCGAAATCAAAATTTAAAATGCCCGACTCGGCTGATTTTTTACCGAGTCGGGTTTTTGAAGTTATTTAAGCATATCAAGAGTTATATGCGGCTTTTTGGTTGTGATATTATCGGGAAGGCAGGCGATTACCTTTGCCATATCCGAGGGTTTGTTTGCGGTCCAGAGAGAAACAAGCAGACCGTTTTTATGCATAACTTCAGTTGCAAGCTTGCTTGCGTTTCTGAAGTTGCTGTTAAGACCGATTGCACCGAGAGAAATAATCTTTTCGGCAAGAGCCTGAAGTTTTTCTTTGTCGGTTGCTTCTTCTGCGGTCAGTTTATGGTTGAGATAATAGGGGATTGCTGAATTTTCTTTTACCGTTTCAACCCAGTCTGCAAAAACACCCGTATAGAAAACACGCTCAAAAAGACCGTGTTTTTTTACAAGCTTATCAACCTCAGGCAGATTTGCGGTTGATTTGATATCAAGATTGATTTTGCATTCCTTATCGCTTGCAACAAGTGCCAGTGCTTCACCGAGCAGAATTCCTTCATCTGCTTTGGGTGCATCCGAATGAATGATAACCGCAGTTCCGTCAGGTCGGAACGTGACGTCGAACTCAACAACCTTTGCACCGTAAGCCAGAGCTTTTTCGATAGAATCAAGGGTGTTGGGCTTTGTGCCGAGCGCACCTGCGTGGAAGGTTACCATAAAACCTTCGGGCAGATTGCCGGAGAGCTTTTTTACGTTTTCGTAGTGTTTTTTGTTTGTAGCTTTGAGTAAAAGAGCCTGAATTCTGAGTGAGGATTCCGTCATATCAACTCTTCCCCTTTCTTTCTGCAGCAAGACCTGCAAGGCAGATAATACACGCTGTGATGCAGACTGCAAGCATAATTATAAAAACGGCATTCCAGCCGCTGGACTGTGAAACAGAGCCGAGGACATATGTGGTTGTTGTGCTGCCGATATAGCAGAAGGTGTTCAGCAAACCTGCGGCAAAGCCTGCATTAAGGCTGCGGCGGTAATCAAGAGCAAACATACTTGTTATAACGTTGTTTACCATTGCCATCGTGCAGGAAACACCGATAAAACATATCATAATCGCAGGCAGACTGTGAATTCTGAGTGAAAAGATAATTCCTGTGCAGAGCAAAGCGGCAACAGCATAGAAAAGCATATTCATCGTTGCGTGCGTTTTGATTTTTTCGTGAGTCTTTTTGGCTATTGTGGCACCGAGCGTTGAAACCATCGGCAAAAACAGAGTCAGCAGAATTGAGAACGATTTGGTGAGCCCGAATTCTTCATAGAGAACGGAGGGCACCCAGGTGGTTATGCCGTCTTTGATAAAACCGTTTGCAATGCCTGCGATTGCCGCAAGTATAAGCGCAAATCCGACTGCTTTTGTCATTTTAACTTTTTCGGGCTTGATTGCATCTGCTTCAACGGATTTCTTTTTTGAAGGACCGAAAAGCGAAACCCAGATTACCGCGGCAACGGCAAGGATAACGCTTGCAACGTAGAAAACCGCTTGCCAAACGCCGATACGTGCAAAAATTGCCGCAATGCCGTAAGAAACAAGAGTACCGATTGCAACCGTTGTGCTCATTGCCAGAATTGCAGACGGCAACTTTTTATCTGAAACAAATTCCGAAAGAGTTTTTATGAGAGTGCTCCATAAAACGGACTGAGCCGCACCGTTGATGAGCCAGATATATTTCATTAAAGCAACATCGGCGCAAAGGGGCATCATCAGATTCAATACCGACGAAACTGCAAGCGAGCCGCAGACCATATATTTTGCGTTATAGTGCTTTGAAAGTATGCCGTTAATCAACTGACCTGCACCGTAAGCGAAGAAAAAGAAGGAGCTGACAAGTCCGACCTCGGGTTTGGAGGCGTTGAGAGCATCGATAATAGCAACGTTTGATGCGCTGAAATTGAGCCTGCCCACGTAAGCGGCGGTATAGGCGAGCCAGCATATGAATATAATTTTAGATTCTTGTTTCTTAACGGAACTCAAAACGTTGCACCTTCTTTCGGACAAACAGTTTATCACTTTTTTTATTACAGGTCAATGAAATCTATCAAAAAATCGGTACGAAATTAATCATACCGATTTTTATCAGAAATTATTAAGTTCCTCCGCAGTGGGCATCGAAGCATCTGCACCCATACGGCTGACCGCTATACTGCCTGCCTTGTTACCCATATCGCAGGCGGTGAAGATGTCGCCCGTGCGTATATATTCAAGCGCCATTGCCGCGGTGAAGCAATCGCCTGCTGCGGTTGTATCAACAACATTGGCGGTATATGCAGGCATAATGCGTATATTATTACCGTCAAAAACAGAGCAACCTCTTTCTCCGAGCTTGAGAACAACGTATTTTGCTTTGCTTCTTTCAAACAGAATTTCAGAGGCTTTGAAGATATCTTCATCTGTCTCGGGGTAAATGTCCGTGAGAGCTTTGGTTTCGCTTTCGTTTGGCGTGATTATTGTGATACCCTGCATATTTTCAAGGGCAAAAGGCTTTGCAGGGCCGCAATCCATAACCGTAACAACTCCGTTTGCAACGGCTTTGTTAATGCATTCGGCAACAACCTTTTCGTCTGTTTCAAATTGAACAAGCAGAAGGTCGATGCTGTTATCGATGAATGATGCCGCTTCGGCAGGATCGATTTCGGCGTTTGCGCCCTCATAAACAACAATGCGGTTTTTGCCGTCGCCGTCAATGATGATAGCGGCAAGACCTGTCTGCGTGCCGCCGAGAGAAACAGCCGAAACGTCAATGTTATTCTTTTTCAGATTTTCAAGGAGCTTATGACCGTTTGCGTCGTCTGTAACCTTGCCAATCATTTTTGTCTGAGCGCCGAGCCTTGAAAGACCTACAGCCTGATTTGCGCCCTTACCGCCGTTTGCGTAGCCGTAGTTTGTTCCGAGAACGTTTTCGCCTGTTTCGGGAACTCTTTGCATATTGAGTATCATATCCATATTGATGCTGCCCATAACGGTGGCTTTTATGTTTTGATACATATTATCCCTCCTGCAAGGCGGCTCTGAATTTTGCGGCGGATTCGCTCATATCCTTGCCCTTAATGAACAGACTGCTTGTGCCGAGAACAAAAATATCTGCTCCGCAACGGTTGAGTTTAACGCCGTTTTCAACGCTGATGTTGCCGTCAACCTCAATCGGAACGTTTTCGCATCCCCATTCATCGAGAAGTTCTCGGGTATGTTTTGTTTTGAATTCTGCACCCGAGAAAATTTTCTGACCTGCAAATCCGGGGCTTACCGTCATCACAAGAGCCATATCAATATAGTCCTTAAGATAACGCATATTTTCCGGCGCGGTCTGCGGATTGATTGCAAGACCTGCCTTGATACCTTTATCTTTAATCTGTGCAAGTGTGCGCTGAAGGTGAATATCCGATTCATGATGCACGCAGAGAATATCGTCAGCGCCGAGCTTCATTGCGTTTAAAAATCTTCCCGGTTCGTTTACCATCATATGAACGTCAAGCGGAATATCGGTTATGTTTTTAACAGCGTTGATAAAATCAAAACCGAGGGTTATGTTTGGCACGAAACTGCCGTCCATAATATCGATATGCAGGTAATCAATGCCTGCTTTTTCGAGTTCTCTGACCGATTTTTCAAGGTTCATAAGATCTGCGCACATAAGCGACGCAGAGAGCATTTTTTTCATTTATATCACTCCTGAACGGATTTGTGTTTTTTGAAATATTTTGCCGCAAATATCAGCAGAATAACGCCGAGAACAGGGTAGATTGCAGTGGCGAGCATACCTGCTTTGAGACCGATTTGTTCAGTTGAAAGATTAAGGCTTTGGCTTAATTCTGCGCCTATGTTGCTTGCTGAAACCTTATCAACGATAACACCCAGAAGCTGGGGCGCAAGCGAGGCACCGAAATCGCCGCCTGCCGCCATAAGAGCGTATGCCGCAACACCGATACCGGGCAGATTTTCTTCCATCATGATAAGTGTTCCGGGCCAGAGCATTGCGGTGAAAAGTCCTGTCAGAATGCAGGCAACAAAGGCGAAATAAATGTTTGTTGAAAGACCTGCAATGAGATAGCAGCAGACCGCACCACTCATGCCGATAAACAGAGTTTTGATTATGTTTTTACCGTATTTGGCATAGCCGATTCTTGCCATACCGAGCAGGATTGCAAACATTGCCACGCCAAGAATATCACCAACGGTTTTGTCAATATGGAGTGCATTTTCCATATAGCTTGAAATCCAGTTGGACATTGCGTTTTCTGCACAGCTGCCGAAGAAAATGCAACCCACGCATAGCGCAAGAGCAAGGGTTCTGCGCTTTGTTCCCTTTGTGCCTTCGCTGTTGCTTGTAACGTCCATCTCGGGCATGGGGGAGAGCATAAACATAACTGCCGCGGTAACAGGGAGTGCCGCCCAGAAAAGGGTCAGGTAGAACCAGTTTGCAGCACCGAAAAAGCGCAGGAACAGCGTGCTGATAACAACAACCGTGAAAACGCCGAAAGCATAGAGCGAGTGAAGCAGACTCATATCCTTTTGGGGATTGTCGGAGGGGATTGCGGCAATAACAGGGCTTAAAAGAACTTCCGAAAGACCTGCAGAAACCGAGAAAAGGATTGTGCCGATAAGCAGACCTGCATAGGCATGCTCGGGCATGAATTTGGGCACAACCGCATAGATAAGCATACCCGCCGAGGTTATCAGGGGCATAATTCTGACAACTTTCTTAACGTTGAAATATTTCGTGAATACGGTGAATATAAGGTCAACGGTAAGCTGGGTGCAGAAGTTCGTGAGAACGAGAGTGCCGAGTAAGGTGTATGAAATGCCGTACATATCCTGAAGCGTTGCAAACAGAAGCGGCGGCAGGCTGAAAATTGACGACATTGTGAAATACGCCGTGTAACAGGATAGCTTTGTGAGTTTGAAATTTTGTTTTTTCATTTTAGTCCTCTCGGAATGTTTTATTTACACGAAATTACCGTGTCATATGCCATCTGCGGATAATCGGTCATGATGCAGTCTGCACCGTTTTCGGTAAGAGTTCTGACCTCTTCTTCGCTGTTGATTGTCCAATATTGCAGAGCAATATTATTCTTATGGGCATAGTTTATAAGCTCTTTTGTGCCGAGGTTGATTAAGTTATCAAAAGCACTTGAGCCGTAAGGAATCTGCAGGGCAACGTATGAAGGTTTAACGTCTTGCAAATCCCAGCCGTTTCTGAAATAGAAATAAAACTGAACGGCTTCTATCGCATCTGCGGTGCGTGCTATTTCGGGGTAATGCGATTTCATATAGCCCGAAACGTCGGGGGCAAAGGTTGACCAGATAACCCTGTCTTCAAGTTCACGCTCAGTGATAATTTCATAGAGCTTGTCAACGGCTTTTTTACCGTTCGCACCGATGCTCTTTATTTCGATTGAATAGTTAAAAATTTTATCTCCGCAGTTTGCTTCAATGTAATCGATAACCGTGTCACACTTAACAACTCTGAGGTTATAAGGAATATCGTCGCCTCTTAAACCGCGGTAGGGGTATTCGCCGTTAACCTTAAAGTTTTCACCCATATTGAGCACCTGTGCCTCTTCAAATGTGATTGATGAAGCATAAACTTTTTCTTTTCCGAAAGCTTCAACGGCATTTGATGTGCCGTCATAGGTGAGATCGTGGAGCAGAATCAGTTCGCCGTCGGCAGTAATCTGCACGTCGAATTCAAGTGTATCAACCGCCGAAGAATTTCCCTGCTCAATAATATTTTCAAACGCCATCAGCGTATTCTGCGGAGCAATGCCTGCGCCTGAACGGTGAGCCGCAATGTCGGGGTCAAGGTGCTCTCTGATATAAGGGTTTGTTGAATCGGGATAGCTCTCAACGGGAGTGTCGGGGTTGCCTGCGTTTCCCATTGTGAGAAGAATGGGAATAAGCATAAAGACCGAAATAATGCCGTGGTAAACGTTTTTGATAAAAAGGAATATTGAAGCCATAATAACACCTCTTATCAGTCGCCGAGAAGATTGTAATATCTGCCCATCCAATAGGGAAGAAGATAGATATAGGGCATCATAGCCTTCATTCCGTTTGCGCCTGCTGTGCCGGGCAGAGTTGAAGTGCGGTTAACAAGCTTTGTGTCAATGTTTATAAATCTTTCAGCGCCCGAATCGCATACAAGCTGGTTGCCGTCATAGTGAGAAAGAACTCTTGCGGAATATTCGAGAGCGTATTTGAGCTGTGCAGGCACTCCCATACCGTCCTGCTCGTTATCCCAAACGATATCTTTTCTGTGGCTGTTATAAACGGGCCATCTGATAAGGTCGAGGTTCATTTCTGAAAGTGATTTTGCCGCAAACTCAAGGTCACAGCTATTGTTTGTGAGAGCACCGTAGATGATGTTGAACATCGGTGAACGTTCAACTCTTTCGTATTCCCAGTGGTGGGTAAGACCCATTTTGAAAATCTCTTTTTCTGCTTCGTTTTCGGTGTAAACAAGCAGAGGATAGATGTTGATAAAATCAAGCTGGTCATCGATGTGGGCAAGGTGTGCATCCTCGTATTTATACTGAATGCAGTTCATTGCATAATGATGCTTTTTGATGAGCATATTATAAACGTCGTTATATTTTTCTTCGCCCGTAACGTGATAAGTTGTTTTGAGGAAAGAGAGAATTTCAAGTGAATTTGTGCCTCTCTCATAGAACCATCTGTCATCGTTATTGAGAAGCTCAGGCTCCCAGTTTGCCCATGTTGTGGGTACGCCGTCAACGTCGCTCAGGTGGAAGTTGTTTTCGAGAATATGGTCTGTGATTGTTTTAACAACCTGTGCAATTTTTTTCTTTTCTTTCTTATCCGCAACAAGGTCAAAATAAACGCCGTAAGCGAAATAATGACCTGTCATCTCGTCGCTTGAGGTTTCGCCGAGCCATTCGCAATCTGGATTATCCTCGCAGATGTGCCATTCTTCTCTGTTGCCCGTGCCGAAGTTTTCTTCGTAAGAATATCTTGTTGCTCTTGCAGTGAAACCGGGTTTGCCTGTGATTTCGGTAAGCTTAATCATAGCTTCAACGGCTTTTTTTGCGTTTGCCTTTGCTTTTTCATCGCCTGTTACCGCATAACGGAAACACTGGCTTGCGCAGTAAACACCCGTGAAAAGACCGTCATTATCGGAGTTGGGGAGCCAGCCTGAATCCATATCGCCGTATTTGCGGAGTTTTCTTGTTACCTGATAGCCTTCGTTGCGTGTGAAATATTTTTCGGCATATGCATCGTAATGAGCCGCTTTTTCTTCAAGAGTCATATATTTTGATGTGATAAGGCTGATGCCTTCGGGTGTAACGGCGGCAATTGTGCCGTTATCCGAAACGGTGATTTTGGTAACAACGGGGTGCATAAGCCATACGCCGTATGAGAAGTAAGAGATTTTGCCGTCAATAAGTGTAACTACGCCTGTGTTTGTTGCGAAATATTTTTTGCCGTCAGGAGCAAAAAACATATCGTTGAAAGAGCCTGAAGGTACGGAATAAAAATCGTTGCCGTTGAACCAATAGCTTTTGCCGTCATAGATGTTAAGACCTGCGTCGGAGCCTACCCAGAGATGACCGAGACCGTCAATGGCAATGCAGTTTATGCTCTGGCTGAGCACGCCTGTAACATTGGGAATAAGTTCTGCCCAGTGACGGCGTTTGCCCTTCATTGACATAAGACCTTCAAATTTTGAACCGATATAAACGGTTTCGCCGTATTTTGATTTGTTATCGAGTGCGGCAAGGCAAACGGTTTCTTCGGGCAGGTCAACAATCTGTTCAAATTCACCGTCTTTGTTCAGATAAAGAGCAGTTTCTGTTATGAGCCAGAGTGAGCCGTCAAGAGCCACAGACATATCAATAACAGGAGAGTCGAAATCGGCAATTTTCTTTGCCTTACCCTTTTTGATTTCTGCAAGTGAATTGCCGGTTGCAGCATAGAGCTTGCCGCCTTTTGAGAAAAGCTTTGATGCCCTGATTGCAAGCTTTTTTGCTTTGCCGTCTGCATATTCAATCACGCAGTCAGACTGAGCAATGAAAAGAGTTTCGCCGTCAAACGCAACAGACGTTACGTTTTCAATATCAATGCCGTTATCGGCAGTAATAAATTTTTTATCGTACTGTTTGAATTCACCGAAATTGAGAGTGTTCTTTTTCATAACGTATCTCCTGTAAATTAATGTTAAATTTTATTTTATCATATTATCGAAGCTTTGTCGATAAAAAACATAAAAAAGCGCGAAAAAACAATGTTTACAATTTGTTAACAAATTAAATGTCACATTTTGCGGTTTTCAGGTGTTTTATATTTAGTTAGATGTTATAATTATGTCCATAACTATGTCTTGATGAAGGAGGTGCGGCTGTGTGCGCAATAACTTCTCACTATAACGACGAGCTCCGCCATATTGAATATGCGGTTGAAAAATACAGCCGTATGCTTTTTCGTATTTGCTACGGTATTCTCGGCAACAATGCCGACGCTGAGGATGCTCTTCAGGAAACATTTCTGAGATATATGACCAAGGCTCCGCTTTTCAAAGATTCCGAACACGAAAAAGCGTGGCTCATTAAGGTTGCAACGAATATAAGCAAGAATATGCTCAGGTTCAATGCTCGCCACTCAACCGAAAATCTTGATGAACTCAGAGAAATCGGTGTCAGTGACGGCGACAGAGAGATTTTTGAGGTTATTATGAATCTTCCCGTCAAATACAGGGTAGTTCTTGATTTATACTATATTGAAGGCTATAAGGCAAACGAGATAGCCTCGATAACAAACACTTCTCCTGCAGCAGTGCGCAAGCAGTTGCAGCACGGCAGAAGAATGCTGAAAAATGCGCTGGAAGGAGCTGATTCTGATGAAGATTGAAAACAAGGCACTCAAAGAATACGTTAGAGTTATGAACAACGTTGATATCTGCGAAGATAAAAAGCAGCAGATTATCCGCAACTGTGCGCTTTATGCCACAAGCCGCAGAATCAGAACGCGCAGATATAAAATTACGGCTGTCAAAAAGAAAGAAACAAACGAAGTTTTATAAAAATCGAATAGCTTCAACGGGCTTGCATCGGTGAAACGGTGCGAGCCCTTTTTTATTTATGGAGCCTTTGGTTACAAAAAGCAAAGGCGTAATTTGTGTATTTTTACCAAACGGAGGACAAAAGATGAAAGAACCCATTTTTTACAGAATTATCAGAAGACCGCTGTCGTTCATTTTTAAAGCGGTTTATAAGCCCACCGTTATCGGCAAAGAACTGATTCCCGAAAGCGGCAGAATCATTCTTGCCGGTAACCATACCAACTATTTTGATTGTCTTCTTGTGGGTTGCTCAACAAAGAGATGCGTTCACTATATGGCAAAAGACGAGCTTCTCAAAGGACCTCTCGGTTTTGCTTTCAAAGCGTTGGGAATCATCCCCGTAAATCGCCGAACAAAAGACAGAAACGCTCTTTTTACGGCTGTTAAAACTCTTAAAGAAGATAAGGTTATCGGCATTTTTCCCGAGGGAACAATCAACAAAACAGAAGACGTTGTTATGCCGTTCAAATTCGGTGCGGTTAAGATGTCTCAGGAAGCAGAATCGGATATCGTCCCTTTTGCAATCACAGGCAAATATAAGCCTTTTAAAAAGAGCGTTAAAATCCGCTTTTTTGACCCCATAAGATCAGGTGAAAATCTTAACGAAACAAACGATTTACTTATGAAAACGGTATCAGGCGAAATTATCAGAGAGGGAGAAAAGAAATGAGCAAGAAAACAAAAAGACCGGAGGACAGAGAGCTTGGTTATAAACTCCTGACTCCTCTTATGAGAGTGGCGTTCAGACTTTGGTATAACCCCAAAATTATTAATGCTGAATATATTCCTTCAGACTCGGCAATTGTTATTGCCTGCAACCACAAGCACGTTTATGACCAGTGCCTTACGGTTATGGCAACCAAACGAGTTATTCATTATATGGCAAAAAAGGAATATTTTGACGGTAAACTGGCTCCTCTTTTCAGAGTTGTTGGTTGCATTCCTGTTGACAGAGAAAAAAGAGATTTTTCCAGCGCAAAATCAGCTCTTGCAGTTCTTAAAAAAGGCGGAGCAGTCGGTATTTTCCCCGAGGGAACAAGAAATAAAACCGATAATTTTTTGCTTCCTTTCAAAACAGGTACCGTTGCAATGGCTAAAAAAGGCGATGCTTGGATAGTTCCTTGCGGTCTTACGGGTGATTATAAATTCAGAAGCAAGAATCTCACAATCAGATACGGCAAGCCCTTTAAGGTGGGCGATATGACACCTGTTGAGGCGAACGAAAAATTAAAGCGCGAAATAGAATGCCTTATGCTTGAAAACCTCGGCAAAGAAAACAAAATCAGAAAAAACGCATAACTCGGGAGAAAGAGAAATGAGAATTGGAATGGATGTCGGTTCAACAACTCTTAAGTGTGTTGCAATCGACGATAATAATAATATTGTTTATAAAGCATATGAGCGCCATTTCTCAAAGATTGCAGAGAAAAGCGCTGAAATGCTTTCCGATATCGTTAATAAGAACCCTGAATTCGCCAAGGCAAGCCTTATGGTTTCGGGTTCTGCGGGTATGGGCTTTGCAAATTCACTCGGTCTTGATTTTATTCAGGAAGTTTACGCCACAAGAGTCAGCGTTTCAAAGCTTCTGCCGGGCACCGATGCCGTTATCGAGCTCGGCGGTGAGGATGCGAAAATTCTTTTCTTCACAAACGGTGTTGAGGTCAGAATGAACGGTTCGTGTGCAGGCGGTACTGGTGCATTCATTGACCAGATGGCTTCGCTTCTCAACGTTGGTCCTCTTGAGATGAACGAGCTTGCAAAGGAAAAAGAAAAAATTTATTCAATCGCTTCAAGATGCGGTGTTTTTGCAAAATCAGATATTCAGCCGCTTCTTAATCAGGGCGCAAGAAAAAACGATATTGCCGCAAGCATTTTTGTTTCGGTTGTTAACCAGACCGTTTCAGGTCTTTCACAGGGCAGAAAAATTGAGGGCAACGTTGTTTACCTGGGCGGACCGCTTTATTTCCTTTCAGAGCTGAGAAGCGCTTTTGATAAGGGTCTCGGCGTTGAGGGTCTTTGCCCCGAAAACGGTCTTTATTTTGTTGCGCTCGGTGCGGCTTTTTCCTGCAGCGATAAAACTGTTGATATTGCTGAAATTACTGAAAAAATCGGTTCCGCAGAGGGTATCGGTGAATATCTTTGTGCCAAACCACTTTTTGAGTCGGAAGATGAATATAATTCTTTCCGTGACCGTCACGCAAAGAATTCCGTTAACGAACATGCTTCGCTCTCAGACGGCGATAAGGTTTGCATCGGCATTGATGCAGGCTCAACAACCGTTAAAGCGGCTGTAGTCAATATGATCGGTGAAATCATTATGAGCCGCTACGTACCCAATAACGGCGACCCTGTAACACTTGTCAGGGGTTTCCTCACGGATTTCTATAAAGAGTATCCCAACGCTGTTGTTGCTTCAAGTGCAGTTACAGGCTACGGTGAAGATATTATCAAAAACGCATTTGCGGTTGATATCGGTCTTGTTGAAACCGTTGCTCACTATACCGCGGCTAAAAAATTCAAGCCCGACGTTGATTTCATTATTGATATCGGCGGTCAGGACATAAAATGCTTCAAAATCAGAAATAACGCTATCGATAATATCTTCCTCAACGAAGCCTGTTCATCGGGCTGCGGCTCTTTCCTGCAGACCTTTGCGGCGGCTTGGGGTTATGACATTGCATCTTTCTCAAAACTCGGTCTTTTCGGAGACAAGCCTGTTGACCTCGGTTCAAGATGCACCGTTTTTATGAATTCATCTGTTAAGCAGGCTCAGAAAGACGGCGCTTCGATTGAAAACATTTCCGCTGGTCTTTCAATCAGCGTTGTAAAGAATGCTATTTATAAGGTTATCCGCGTTGCCGATGCTGATGAGCTTGGCAAAAACATCGTTGTTCAGGGCGGCACTTTCCTTAATGACGCCGTTCTTCGCGCGTTTGAGCAGGAAATCGGCAGAGACGTTGTAAGACCCAATATCTCGGGCATTATGGGTGCCTACGGTGCGGCTCTTTATGCTATGGAAAGAATGCCTGCAAAGAGCTCTCTCATTTCACCCGAAGAGCTTGAAACCTTTGAACATAAAGTTAAAGCGGTTTCCTGCGGCAAGTGCAGCAACCGTTGCCGTCTGACGGTCAACACCTTCTCGGGCGGCAGAAGCTTCATCGGCGGCAACCGATGCAGTAAGCCCGTTTCGGGTTCACAAACGGCAGAGCATAAAAACGTTTTTGATTATAAACGTGAACTTCTCTCAAAATACGCAGACGTTATCGGAACAAAGCCTCAGATAGGCTTGCCGATGGGTCTCAATATGTTTGAACTTCTTCCTTTCTGGCACACCTTCTTCACTCAGCTTGGTTTCGGCGTTGCAATATCTGCTAAATCATCAAGAAAGCTTTATGTTTCGGGTCAGCACACAATTCCATCGGATACTGTTTGCTACCCGGCAAAGCTTATCCACGGACATATTGAAGATTTGCTTGCAAGGGGAGTGAAGAACATCTTCTATCCCTGTATGTCATATAACATTGATGAAAAGCTCGGCGATAACAACTATAACTGCCCTGTTGTTGCTTATTATCCCGAGGTAATCCGTTCTAACGTCGGAGACCTCAAAAAGGTTAATTTTATGAGTGATTACGTCGGACTTCACAGAGAAAAGGATTTCCCCAAAAAGATATTTGCAATCTTAACGAAGAATTTCGGCGATATAACAACGTTAAAAGAGGTTAAAGCCGCATCAAAGAAGGCTTATGAGGAATATCATACCTTTATGAGAAAGATTCACCTCAAGGGTATGGAATACCTTAAAGAAGCCAAAGCAGAGGATAAACCCGTTATTGTGCTTTGCGGCAGACCTTATCATCTTGATGAAGAGATTAACCACGGTATCGATAAGCTTATCTGCGAATGCGGTGCAACGGTTATAACCGAAGACAGTGTCAGCCCTCTTGTTAAAAAATTCCCCACAGGCGTGCTTGACCAGTGGACTTATCATTCAAGACTTTATGCGGCGGCAAAATACGTTGCAACCGCAAACGATAAAGATCTCAACATTGTTCAGCTTGTTTCTTTCGGTTGCGGCGTTGATGCTATCACAACCGATGAAATGAGAACAATCCTTGAGAGCGAAGGCAAGATTTATACACAGATTAAAATAGACGAAATTTCAAACCCCGGTGCGGTTAAAATCAGACTCCGCAGTCTGTTTGCCGCAACAGGCAGATAAGGAGGTGTAAGAATGAATACCGCAGACAGAGTTGAATTTACCAAAGAAATGAAGGATTATACCATTCTTGCACCCAATATGCTTGAAATTCATTTCTCGTTGCTTCTCAACATTTTCGGTCAGTACGGCTATAAGGTTGAGCTTCTTCGCAACGACGGCAGAGCTGTTGTTGACGAAGGTCTGAAATACGTGCATAACGATACCTGCTATCCTGCACTTCTTGTTATCGGTCAGCTTATTGATGCTCTTAATTCAGGCAAATATGACCCTGACAAAACCGCGCTTCTCATCACGCAGTCGGGCGGCGGCTGCAGAGCATCAAACTATATTCATCTTTTAAGAAAAGCTCTCAAAAAAGCGGGGTATCCGCAGGTTCCCGTTATTTCTCTTAACCTTTCGGGTCTTGAGAAAAACAGCGGCTTTAAAATCAGGCTTTCAATGGCTCTCAAAATGCTCTCCGCCGTTATTTACGGTGACCTGATTATGCTTCTCAAAAATCAGGTTGAGCCCTATGAAGTCAACAAAGGCGAAACCGAAAGACTCACACAAAAATGGATTGAAGATATCAGTGCCGATTTGCAGAGGGGCAAGGGCTATTCTTTCTTTGAAATCAAAAAGAATCTGCCCAAAATCACAAAAACCTTTGCCGCAATTCCCGTTAAAAAGGTTAACAAAACAAAGGTCGGCGTTGTTGGTGAGATTTATGTTAAATATTCGCCGCTTGCAAACAATCACCTCGAGGAATTCCTTTTCGGTCAGGATTGCGAGGTTATGGTGCCCGGTCTTCTCGGCTTCCTCAATTTCAAGGTGGATAACCGCCTTGAGGATATCAAGCTTTACGGAGGCAATCCTTTTAAGAAAGTTGCAATGCAGTTTGCAATGTGGTATCTTTCCAAAACCGAAGCAAACCTTCTTGATGCGGCAAGAGCTTACGGCAATTTCACCGTGCCTGCTCCCTATGCTCACATAAAAGAAATCTGCACCAAAATAATCGGTGCAGGCTGCAAGATGGGCGAAGGCTGGCTTCTGACGGCAGAAATGATGGAGCTTATCGAAAGCGGTTACGGCAATATTGTTTGCGCTCAGCCTTTCGGTTGTCTGCCCAATCATATTGTAGGTAAGGGTATGATAAGAAAACTCAAAGAAATGTATCCCGAATCAAACATTGTTCCCGTTGACTATGACCCGGGTGCAACAAAGGTTAACCAGGAAAACAGAATCCGCCTTATGCTTGCCGTTGCAGGTGAAAACAAAGCCTGCGACCATAACTGCGCAACCTGTTCTGCGCACAAGGAATAAGTTGCATTTGATTTGCCGTTATGTTATAGTAACAGCATAAAATGCAAAGGGTGATTCTTACGGATTGGAAAAACGAACTTTACAGAGAAAACGAGAAACCGCTTGAAAGACTTGTTGAGGGTTACAGCTTTACCTCTGTTTTCAGAAGATTGGCTTTTATCGGAGACAGTCTTTCTTCGGGCGAGTTTGAAGCGAGCGATTCACAGGGCAACGTCTCTTACCACGATATGTTTGAATATTCGTGGGGTCAGTATATTGCGAGAAAAAACGGTTTGACAGCTTATAATTTTTCAAGAGGCGGTATGACCGCGAAATGGTATCTCGAATCCTTTGCCGATGAAAACGGTTTTTGGGATAAAGAAAAAGTCTGCCAGGCATACGTTATCGCTCTGGGTATTAACGACGTTATAAATCAGAATACGGAAATCGGCGGCGTTGACGATATTGACGTTAACGATTACAGAAACAATAAACCGACTTTTGCGGGTTATTACGCTCAGATAATCAGCCGATATAAAGAAATCAGTCCCGACGCAAAGTTTTTCTTTGTAACTTTTCCCGATGATAAGACGCTTTGCCCTGAGGACAAAACTCTTGCTGTTAATGAGCTGCTTTATAAACTGACCGATATGTTTGATAATTCATACGTTATCGACCTTTATAAATACGGCCCTGTTTATGACGAAAAATTCAGGCGGGAATTCTTCCTTTGCGGTCATATGGCACCAACGGGTTACGTTCTGACCGCTAATCTTATCGATTCATATATCGATTATATCGTTCGGCATAATCCGTCGGATTTCAAAAATGTTGCCTTTATAAATACCAATATATCATATAAATGAAAAATCACCGTAACCTCAAATCAGGTTACGGTGATGTCTTTTTATATCGGTTTATACAAGGGGAATTTCCATGGGTATGACGACCAGAACGGCAGATTCGTGAGCGATGATGCCGGGGAGCGACATATTGATTGCAAAATCAACGTCAAGAACAGGCTTTTTGCCTTCAACAAGGCAGTTGACGAAATCTTTAACCATCTTTGCGTCTGCGCCGCCGTGACCGCTTGAATCTTCGCCTTCGTAGCAGGTTGTAACGGGGATATCGATTTTGGAGTTGGCGTTGAATGTGCCGGGCACACTGTAAAGGCTTGCAAGGGTGTGAGCTTCGTCAACAACCTTTCTGCGGTCAGTTTCAACAGTACCTCTTGTGCCGCAGATGCGGTAGTTGTGGTCGTAGCTTGTGTAAGCGCCAAAGCTTACGAGAAGTCTGATAACCGCACCTTTTGCAGTCTTGAAAAGAGCAACGCCTGTTTCTTTGCGCTCGGGAGTGTAGGGGTCATAGTGAACGTCTGCTTCCATGCAGGTAACGCTGACAACCTTATCGTCCATAACGTAGAGCAGGGGACCGAGTTCGTGAGTGAGATATCTGATAGCAGGCTGATATGTTCTCCAGTGACCTTCGGGGTAATATGTGGGTGAGAATTCGTTGGGGTCAAGAGCGTGGAGATATTCGGCTTCTGCATAAGCGATTTCGCCGAGAAGACCGTCCTGATGCATCTTTCTCCAGGTTTCGATGAAAGCCCAGTAGCAGCAGTTTTCAGCCGCCATATATGTCAGTTCGGGATGAGCAAGGCAGGCTTCTTTGAGTTCTTTCGCTTCTTCAACGGAGTTAACGGAGGGAATTTCGCAAAGAACGTGTTTGCCGGCTTCAAAAGCCTTTATAACAATCGGAACGTGGTAAACAGCTTCTGTCGCAACGATAACCGCGTCAATATCCGATTTAAGAAATTCATCGTAATCGCTGAACTGAACGAGGTTTTTATCTTCAAGAACCTCTGAAAGTTCATCATATCCTTTTTTGAGAATTGCAGGGTTATGGTCACAAACAGAAACAAGCTTTGCGTTTTTAACGCCTTTGAGGCATCTTGCAACGGCTGTACCTCTGCCGAGACCTACTACACCGATTTTAAAAACTTTATCGCTCATAATTATCTCTCCTTAAGGGTTAATGGAAATATTATATATCAAATATTTTCTTTTGTCATCAGTATTTTAGAAATTTTTACAGTTGACGCAAAATAAAAAAGGATTGTCAGATAACAATCCTTTTTGCTTTCTTTTTTTGAATCAAAAACCTAAAATTGCGCCGAAAAAGCTTAACACACCGATAACGGGAAACAGCAGGGAATAAAACAAACCAACTACACCCACGGTTGCGCTTTCACCGACTGCTATGAGTGCTTTAAAGGCGTCAGAACCCATTATGCCAAATGTTGAACCGAGAAGTTCAAAAAAGTTATCGGGCTTTTCGGGGATAACCTTAAGGTTGATTTTGGCAATAATTTCATCGCTCAGCCTATCTTTGACGATTAAAACGGTGTTTCCTCTGGAGGTGCCCGTTATCGAACTGCCCTCAATTTCAACAAACGAGACGTAGGAGTTTTCTCTGTTTTCGCTGATATAATATATGCTGAGATAACCCTCGGGCAAAGAAATTATTTCGGAAAGATCCGTCTTTTTGCCTTTTTCAACAGTATAATTAATAACCTTTTTTTCGATTTCGGGGTTGATGATGTTTTCGTATTCAAAATCAACGCTGAAATCGTTTTCTTTTTTAACACCTTCCGGAGGTGTTTCTTTAGCTGTAAGTTCAAGTGTGTATTTGCCCTGAGCAACAAAAATGCCTGTTCCGGGAATTGATAACTTAAACGTTTCTTGGGGTTCATCCGAATAGATGTTGCAGTTGTCTCTGACAGAAAGCGACATAATCAGAGTCTTTTCGCCGCTTTCATCTCTTTGATAAATGTTTGCCGTTTCAAAAGAGGCAATATAAACGTTTGAAAATACGAGCAGATGTGTTGTGCTGTATGATTCGATCATTCTTATTTCGGTTCCCTCATTTACGCTGTTTTCGGCATAACCGATAATAACTGCCGAAAGCGCAATTACCGCCGCGAGCAAAACGGCAAGTGATTTTTTTACAACTCTCATTTTTTCACCTCAATGTTTTGTGATTATGCGAAAAAGTTTGACCAGATGGCGATGATGTCCGAGAAAGAACCTGATACGGTATCAAAAATTCCCTTTACAAGCATATAAGGCGATAAAACAACTGCAAGGGGAGCGATAAGAAGCAGCAGACCCATTTGAAAACCTCCTTTCAATTTTGTTTACAGCTCAATTTTAGACTTTCAATTCTTAAAAAACCACTATGAAATTCTTAAGAAATGCTTAAAGATTTCTTAAGAAAATTAAGAGTGTGAAATTATTGTTAACGTATTGAAAAATTTCTTCTTCTGCACTATAATTAGAACGTTAATTTTGATTTTAAAAAGGGGGGTAGCACCGTGGCTGAAAGAATACATAACGTCGGTATTCTTGCTCACGTTGATTCGGGCAAAACAACTCTCACCGAGCAGCTTTTATATCTCACGGGCGCAATCCGCACCGCGGGCAGTGTTGACAGCGGTACGGCGGCTACCGACAACCTTTCCATAGAAAAGCAAAGAGGTATTTCCGTGCGCACCGCAACAGCATCTGCCGAATATAAAGGAGTCACCGTCAACATAATCGATACCCCCGGTCACGTTGATTTTGCGGGTGAGGTTGAAAGAGCGCTTTCGGCTCTTGATTATGCGGTGGTTATTGTTTCTGCTGTTGAAGGTGTTCGCGCACATACAGAGAATATTTTAAAATCTCTTGATGCCGCAAAGCTTCCGTGCGCGGTGTTTATAAATAAAATCGACAGAGCAGGCTCTGACTTGAAATCCGTTATCGCAGAACTCAGACAGGTTTCGCCGCAGTCTTTTTTTGCTTCTCTCTGATGTTGAAAACGAGGGTGAAGAAAATTGCCGTGTTGAAAAGAAAAACAGCGAAAGTTTTGCGAAATCCGCAACAGAAGCTCTTGCTGATATCTGCGAAGAAGCGGAAGAAGCTTTTCTTTGCGAAGAGTCGCTTGATTATGCAAGAGCATCAAATCTTGTTAAAGAAGAAATATCTGCCTGCAGACTGATACCCGTACTTTGCGGCAGTGCAAAATACTCGGCAGGCGTTGAAGATTTAGCGGATTTTCTTGTTGAATTTATGCCGTCTGCAACCCGAAGAGCAACCGATGAATTATGCGGCGTTATTTTTAAAATTGAACACGATAAAACTCTCGGCAAGGTTTCGCACGTCAGACTTTTCGGCGGAGAAATTGCTAACCGTGACGAGGTCGAGATAATTTCTCCTTACAGTATTTCCGCTTCGCAATCCGATGACGATGCAGTTGAGGCTGAAAAGAAGCCTCCCGTCAAGGAAAAGGTTTCGCAGATAAAGCGCTTTGCAGGTGCAAAGCTGAGTGATTCTGGCATAGTCAAAGGCGGCGACATAGCGGCACTCTGCGGTCTGCCCGGTGCAAAAACGGGTCACTTCATCGGCTCGCTTGCAGTCAGCGAAAATGCAAAGCTTGTTAATCCGTTTCTGCGCGTAAGAGTTACACCGTCTGACGGAGATGCTCTTAAACTGCCGACCCTTGCGGCGGCACTCGGCGAACTCTCCGATGAAGAACCCTATATCGATGCAAAATGGGAAAACGGGCAAAAAGAAATAACCATCAGCACAACGGGCAAAATTCAGCTTGAGGTTATTGATAATCTTCTCAAAGAGAGATATAACCTTGCGGCAAGCTTTTCACCGCCTACGGTTATCTATAAAGAAACTCCTGCCTCAAAAGGTTTGGCAAGAGCGAGCTATACCATGCCCAAACCCTGTTGGGCGGTTGTTGAATTTATGTTTGAGCCGATGCCCAGAGGCTACGGCGTTAGCTATCACGGCAGGCTGCCCTCAAATCAATGCTTTTACCGTTACCAATCCCACATCAGAACTTCGTTCAATTCCTGCCTTGAGCAGGGGCTTTACGGCTGGGAGGTTACAGATTTTAAATGCACGCTTATCGGCGGCGAGCATCACACAATCCACACTCATCCGCTGGATTTCTTTGTGTGCACACCGATGGCTTTTATGAACGGTATGTCACAGCTCGGTTCAACAATCCTTGAACCGCTTTTAAAAATCAGAGTATCCGCGCCTGCCGAGCTTTCGGGCAAAATCCTTTCAGAGATAGTAAAAATGGGCGGCGAATATGACAGCCCGGTAACACGCTTGCAAACGGTAACGCTTGAAGCGGTTGTGCCCGTTGCAACGTCAATGGATTTTCCTGCAAGGCTTGCGGTTTTATCTTCGGGCAAAGCTGTGCTCAATCAAACGTTTTACGGCTACCGTGAATGCCGTGACGGACTTGAACATATCAACCCCAGGCGCGGAGTCAACCCTCTTGATCGCTCAAAATGGATTCTTTACGCAAGGGGAGCATATCAGAAAGATTGAAACGTTACATTTTTTGTAACGTTTTTGTCTTTTTACAATCTAATAAGTGAAAGGGCGGTGAAAATGTGACGGATTTTGAAAAGATTTATGCCGAAAACTCCGATTTTATTTATAAATATCTTTTTAAGCTTTGCTCAAACGCTTCGGTTGCCGAGGAATTGACACAAGAAACTTTTTTCAAAGCTTATATGAATTTTAATTGCCTCAGAAATAAAGCAAAAGCACCCGTATGGCTTTGTCAGATTGCCAAAAACACTTACTATGCATGGTATAACGAACAGAGAAAGCACAGCAACTTTGAAGAAAACGAAGAAATAAAAGCGGATTTCGATATTGAAAGCTTTTATGAGAAAAAGGAGCTGACGGAAAAAGCGTTATGCTGCCTGCACGGTCTTGAGGAGCCGTATAAAGAGGTCTTTATGCTGTCTGTTTTCGGTCAGCTTTCGTTAAAAGAAATCAGCAGACTTTTCGGTAAAAGTGAGAGCTGGGCGAGAGTCACATTTTACCGTGCAAAACAAAAATTGGCAGAAAGGATGGTTCAGCCGTGAATTGTAATGTTATTAAAGATTTGTTACCTCTTTATATCGATGATTGTTGCTCGGATGAAAGCCGTGCAGAGGTGGAAAACCATATTGATAACTGCGCAGAATGCAAAAAAGTTTTGGAGAATATGACGGGTACGGTCACAAAAGAAGAAATGAATTTTGAAATCAAAAATTGCTCAAGAATAAACTACTGGAAAGCATCAACTCTGCAGTCGGTGTTGCTTTTGGCTTCGTTTCTTCTGATAATTGTCGGCGTTTATTTTGAAGCAGGCACGGATTATATTGATTTTGGCAACGGGCTTGCGGCTTTTAACATCGTTGTACCTGCAACGGGATTTATGATTTCGCTGATCAATTGGTATTTCATCAGGCTCTATAAAAACAAAAAGGTTTTTTCTTGGTGCAGTTGTGCGCTTACGCTTTTTGTTACGCTTTGCGCATTCGTGTGGAGCTTGTTTCACTATGAAATGAATCCGCTCGTTTTATTAGGCGGAACATTTGTTGATTTTTTTGAAGGCATTTTATTCAGCTTCGGAATCGGAATTTTTCTTACTGCTTTATTTGCAGTTTTATCAAAAGTTTTATCTGCCTTTTACGCAAAAATGCTCGGCAAGGAGTAAGAATATATGAAAGAAAAAAGGTTATTTCTGCCGCATATATTGATAGCATTAAGTTTGTTTTTGCCTGTAGCAACTCTTATATTTTATTGCTTTGGGTATAGCGTTTATCTTGCAAATTATCATCTTTTTTCTGTGATTTCCGCTTTGGTTTTTATTGTTTCAGCATTAGTGATTTCAAAGAAAAACATATATTGCAAAATTTCAGCTTTTTTGCCGATGTTTTCTTTTATTAATCTTGCGATTTGTCTTTTTAAAGACCGTTCCGTTGTTGCTCTTGTTTGTATGATTGTTTGTTTCATATGCTCTGCGATAATTGCCGAAAAAGCCTGCAGTTCCGCAAAAGCCAAAATTGCATCAGTAATAACTTCCGCGTTTTTAGCTGTGTTGATTATTCTTGTTTCAATCTTTTGTGTCGGATTCGGAAACTTCGGCCAAAACACCGTTGTTGAAAGAATTTACTCGCCCGAAAAAACTTTTTATGCCGAAATAATTGACAGCGACCAAGGTGCTTTGGGAGGGGATACAGTTGTTTATGTTTACAAAAACAGCAGGCTGAATTTGCTTGTTCTCACAATAAGTAAAACTCCGCAACGTGTATATATCGGCGAATGGAAAGAATATGAATCAATGCAGACCGAATGGAAAAACGAAAACTGTCTGCTTATAAATTCGAAAGAATATAATATCGTAAATTAACCGAAGTTGGTTGGCATTGCATTGACAATGCCAATCAACTTTGTTAATATTTTTAGCGGGTGATGAATATGAAAGAATTACATTTAATTTGCAACGCACATCTTGACCCTGTCTGGCTTTGGCAGAAGCCTGAGGGTATTGCGGAAGCCATTTCCACTTTCAGAGTGGCGGCGGATTTCTGCGAAGATTTTGACGGCTTTATTTTCAATCATAATGAATCTGTTCTTTATGAATGGGTTGAAGAAAACGAACCCGAGCTTTTTGAACGCATTCAGCGCCTTGTTAAAGAGGGCAAATGGCGTATTATGGGCGGCTGGTATCTTCAGCCTGACTGCGTTATGCCATGCGGCGAATCTTTTATCCGTCAGATTGAAACGGGTCTCACATATTTTAAAGAAAAATTCGGCGTCAGACCGCTTACGGCAATCAACTTTGATCCCTTTGGTCACTCGAGGGGACTTGTTCAGATTCTTAAAAAATGCGGTTATGAGCATTATGTTTTTATGCGACCTTCGTGGCTTGAGGTTGAACACGATTTCATCTGGAGAGGCTTTGACGGCAGCGAAGTTATTGGTCACAAAACAAATCAGGGCTATAACTCCGCCAAGGGCAAAATCGGCGAAAAGCTTGACCGCGCCTTTGAACGCGAATATGCTGACGGCATCAATATGATGTTATGGGGTATCGGCGACCACGGCGGCGGACCTTCAAGAGAGGATTTGTACACCATAGCCGATTATATGAAAGCGCACCCTGAAAAAGGCATTACCCATTCCTGGTGCGAGAAATATTTTGACCGCATTGATAAATCGGCTCTTCAAACGTTCGATGAATCGCTTAACTATACGATGGTCGGTTGCTACACCTCGATGGTGCGTATCAAGCAGGCTCACAGACGCCTTGAAAACAACATTGCTCTTTGCGAAAAGATGCTTGCACTCAGCGGTGTTAATTATGATAAAACAGAGCTTGAAAGAGCCGTGAAAGCGCTTCTTTTCTGTCAGTTCCACGATATTCTGCCCGGTTCAAGTGTAAGAGCCGCTGAAGAAGACAGTCTGCGTATGCTCTCTTACGGCGATGAAATTGCCGAGAAATATAAGACCAAGGCGTTCTTTAAGCTTTGCGAGGGTCAGCAAAAGGCAAAAGAGGGCGAAATTCCCGTTCTTGTTTTCAATCCGCATCCTTATAAAATCGTTCGTGACGTTGAGGTTGAATTCCAGCTTCACGATCAGAACAGAAACGATAACGAGGTAACAATCGTCAGGGTTAAAGACAGTAACGGTAATTATCTGCCTTCACAGAACGAAAAAGAAGCCTGCACTTTCAGCCTTGACTGGCGTAAGAAGGTTTGCTTCAGAGCCGAGCTTGAGCCTATGAGCATCAATCGCTTCGATTGTGAGCTTCATATTGAAAATTATCCCAAACGTCCGATTGCTCCCTGCACGCAGACTGACGAATATTTTACCTTTGATAACGGTGCTATGCAGGTGCTTATCAGCAAAAAAACAGGTCTTATTGATAAATACTGCGTCGGCGGCATTGATATGCTCAATGCAGGCCGCGCAAAAATCAAAGTTTTCAAAGATAATGAAGACCCCTGGGGTATGCAGGTTGACGGCTTCAACGATAAAATCGGTGAGTTTGTTCTCTTAAGCGACGAAAAGGCAAACGCATTCAACGGTTATCCCGAAGAAAAGCTTGCCAACGTCAGAGTTATAGAGAACGGTGAGGTGCGTCTTAAAATTCAGGCGATTTTTACCCACGAGGATTCCTTTGTGATTGTAACCTACACTCTGCCCAAGAACGGCAATTATATTGATATAAAAATCAGAATGCAGTCCAATAACAGCAGCAGATTTTATAAACTTACATTCGACACTGCTCTGCAGACGCCCGATTTTTTGGGTCAGACCGCATTCGGCACAGAAAAGCTCCGCACCGAGGGTAAGGAAGCGGTTTATCAGAAATGGTGCGGCGTTTTTGAAAATGAAAAATCGCTTGCCGTTATAAATAAAGGTACTTACGGCGGCAGCGTTGACGGTAATGAACTCAATATTTCTCTTTTGAGAACACCCGTCAATTCAGCCCATCCGATAGGCGACAGACCGCTTGCCGACGGTGACCGCGCGCATGACAGAATCGATATCGGCGAGCGTGAGTTTGAATACAGAATAACTGCTGATACCGCTGATATTGATATGCAGGCAGAAGAATTCAATCAGGGCATAATTGCTCTTTCGTTCTTCCCTTCGGGTGCAAAAGAGAAAAAAGATACAACCGTTTCGCTCGATAACCGCAAAATTATTCTCTCAAAGCTTTGTGAAAACGGCGACGGCTACAAAATACGCCTTTATAACGCATCATCTCAACCCGAAAAAGCAAAATTCAGCATCGGTAATAATGATTTTTCAATTGATTTCGGTGCATATGAGGTCAAAACCTTTGCTTATGCAAACGGTGAGCTTACCGAAACGGAAATGATATAAAACAAAACAGGCTTGACGGTCAGTTCCGCCAAGCCTGTAGTTTTTTTGTTGCTTATTTCAGTTTCCAAGCGATATCCGCAAAGAAAAGTTGCTGTTTGAGAGCTTCAACCGTCGTGTTCTTTGAAATGTGAACGTATTCAATGCCTGCCATCTCTGCAAAATCCTCAAGCATTTCGGGCGTTGCATCATAAGAGAGAACGGTGTGATGTGCGCCGCCTGCCATTATCCACATTTTTGCGCCTGTGCAAAGGTCGGGCATTGCCTTCCACATAACTCTTGCAACGGGAAGGTTGGGCATATCCATAATCGGCTTAACCGCTTCAATATCCTGAACGATAAGGCGAAGTCTGCCGCCCATATCAACAAGAGAAGCAACAACGCCGTTGCCTGCCTTGCCTTCAAAAACAAGTCTTGCAGGAGGATTTTTGCCGCCGATGCCGAGAGGATGAACTTCAATTGCAGGCTTGTTTGCCGCAAGGGTGGGGCATACCTCAAGCATATGAGCGCCAAGAGAGTATTCGCTGCCCTCTGTGAGGTGATATGTGTAATCTTCCATAAACGCACTGCCGCCGCCCATGCCGTTGCACATCGCCTTGATGATGCGCGTCATGGCAGAAACTTTCCAGTCGCCTTCGCCGCCGTAACCGTAGCCCTGTTCCATAAGGCGCTGGCTTGCAAGACCGGGAAGCTGTTCCATACCGTGAAGGTCCTCAAAAGTGTTTGTATAGGCCTTTGCGCCTTCTCTGTCAAGAATGCGCTTGATGGCAATTTCTTCCTTTGCCTGATAGCGTACGGAAGCAACATCGTCGGTATTCATTGTGTATTTTGAGGCATATTCCGCCATAAGAGCGTCGATTTCAGCTTCGGTTACCTTATCCATCTCTGCAACAAGGTCGCCGACTGCCCAGGTGTTAACCTGCCAGCCAAGCTTCATCTGTACGCCGACCTTATCACCCTCGGTAACTGCAACCTGACGCATATTATCACCAAATCTTACAACCTTAAGATTGCGGCTTTCGGCATACCCGATTGCGCTTCTCATCCAGAGACCGAGCTCTTTGAGGGGTGCTTCGTCCTGCCAATAGCCCATAATGATTTTTCTGGGCATACCCATTCTTGCGCCGATGAAGCCGTGCTCTCTGTCACCGTGAGCCGCCTGATTGAGATTCATAAAGTCCATATCAATCTCTTCGTTGGGAATTTCGCGGTTATACTGTGTTGCAAAGTGGCAATAGGGTTTCTGGAGCATTGCGAAACCGTTTATCCACATTTTTGAGGGGCTGAAAGTATGGCACCAGGTAACGATACCTGCGCAGTTATCGTCATAGTTAGCTTCTTTGATGATTGATGTAACTTCATCGGGAGTTTTTACTGTTGCTTTGTAAACAAATTTGCAGGGGATAAGAGCGCTTGAATTGATTTTTTCTGCCATTTCAGCGGCTCTTGCGGCAACGGTATCAAGCACCTCGGGTCCGTAAAGATGCTGACTGCCGACTATAAACCAAAATTCTCTGTTTTTCATTTTAACACCTCTTAAAAAGCTTCAACTGCAGCTTTCTCTGCGGCAAGACCTTTCTTGTAGTTTTCAAGGAAGGCGTTGAAACCGTCAATATCAGCCTGTGTGGGAATAACTTCTGTTGAATCCTGACCTGCAAATACCTTTGAATCAAGATATGCTTCGAGTGTTTCGCCTTCAGCCTTATTCTTCATATAGTTTGCAAGGATGGCAACGCCCCAGGGACCGCCTTCACCTGCGGTTTTCATAACTGAAACGGGAGCTTTGAGAGCAGATGCCATAATGGTCTGACCGGCAAGGGGAGCCTTGAAATAGCCGCCGTGACCGAGGATTCTGTCAACCTTGATGTTTTCATCGGCAAGGATTTCCATACCGAGGCTGAGAGTTGCCGCCGCGGAGCAAAGCTGCGCTCTGCTGAAATTTTCAAAGCTGAATTTGCTTTCGGGACCTCTGAAAAGCATCGGCTTGCCGCTGTCAAGACCTGTGATAACTTCACCTGAGAGGTAGTTATATGCAACAATGCCGCCGCAATCCTTATCTGCTTCAAGAGCTGAAGCGAACATAGCGTCGAGTACCTTGTAATAGTTAACGTCGATGCCCATTGACTTGCACATTGATGTAAAAATACCTGCCCACGCATCGATTTCACCGGAGCAGTTGTTGCAGTGTACCATTGCAACGGGTTTGCCCGAGGGGGTTGTTACCATATCGATTTCAGGATAGAGCTTTGAAAGAGCCTTTTCAAGCACCATCATAAGGAAGATTGAAGTACCTGCGGAAACGTTACCTGTTCTTTCGGCAACCGAATTTGTTGCAACCATGCCTGTGCCTGCATCGCCTTCGGGAGGACACATGGGAATGCCTGCTTTGAATTCGCCGCTGGGGTCGATGAGCTTTGCACCTTCTTCTGTAAGAACGCCGCCGTTCTGACCTGCAATAAGAACTTTGGGAAGGATATCTGCTATTTTCCAGCCGAAGCCTTTATCTGCAATCTTTTCGTCAAACTGTGCAAGCATTTTTGCATCATAATCGTTTGTGAGGCTGTCGATAGGGAACATACCTGAAGCTTCGCCAACGCCGATAACTCTTTCGCCCGTAAGCTTGAGGTGAACGTATGAGGCGAGAGTGCCGATATAATCGATATCCTTAACGTGTTCCTCGCCATTGAGAATTGCCTGATAGAGGTGAGCGATGCTCCAACGCTGAGGAATGTTGAAATCAAAAAGCGCAGTGAGTTCTTCTGCTGATTTTGCGGTGATGGTGTTTCTCCAGGTTCTGAAAGCGGCAAGCTGATTGCCGTTTTTATCAAAGGGGAGATAACCGTGCATCATACCGCTGATGCCCATAGCACCAACAGTTTCAAGCTTAACGCCGTATTTTTCGTTAACGTTCTTTTTGAGGGCGGCAAAGGCGCTCTGAAGACCTTCCCAGAATTTTGCAACGGGATAAGTCCATACGCCGTTATCATAATCGTTTTCCCAATCGTAGCTGCCCGATGCAAGAGGTTCATTTGATTTGTCAATAAGAACAGCCTTGATTCTTGTTGAACCGAATTCAATGCCGAGTGCGGTTTCGGCGTTGATAATTGCCTGCTTGATATTATCCATTGTTATCACGCTCCGTAATTTTAGTGAAATAAAACTATACAAATAAATAATATCAAATCCGTTTCTTACAGTCAAGATAAAACGGGTGTCTGAATTAAATATTAATAAAATGTTACGGATTATATTGCTTTTTTTTATAAAGTTTGCTATACTCCTATTTATGAATGTGCGGTTCAGTTTGCCGCATAAATGATGGGAGGAAACCAATGAAACCTGCAGAACTCGTTAAAGAAGGTGTGTCAAAGGTCCGCACCTACTGGAAAACTCCGCCTTTGGGCAGATATATGACCTTCAAAGAAATTGCTGCTTATTCAGGCGGCGGCATCGGCGCATATATGATTATTACCCTTGGTAATGCCTGCTTGCTTTCAACCAACAATACTCTGGTTTCGAGCACACTCGGTGTTGGTCCCAAGGATATGTATATTCTTTATATCATCGCCGTTCTTGCAAACATACCCCTCACAGGTATCAGAGCAACGATTATCGATAACACACGTAACAAAGCCGGCAAATACAGACCGTATTTAGTTACAATGGCGCTTCCTTCTGCCATTTTATGTAACATAATGGTTTGGTTCCCGTATAATAAGCTTGGTGATTGGTTCGGTCACGGAATGCTTTTCGGCAGAGATCTTGACTACGTTATCAAATGCGCAATTATTCTTCTGATTAACCTGTTATTGCATTTCATTTATTATTTCTTCTATGACGCTTATGAAAATCTAATCCACGTTCTTTCACCCAACACACAGGAAAGAACGGACGTAGCTTCAGTAAAGAGCATTGTTTATTCTTTTGCACCCACTGTTGTTAATCTTTTCACACCTATCATCGCACAGAATCTTTTCCACACAAACACAACCGATATCCGCGTTTACCGTTTTTTATATCCCCTTCTTACCGTTCTTGGTATTCTTCTCTGCATTGTTGTTTATAAAAATACAGAAGAAAAAATCGTTCAGGCAAGAACCCACGTTGTTCAGATTAATCTGTTTGATGCCCTTAAAGCCGTTGCGAAGAACAAGTATTTCTGGATTATCTCTCTTGCCTCTTGGATAGGTTTCCTCGAAAGCGCATATTCAAACGTGCTTGCTTGGCTTTATAACTACGGCGGTGCCTGCTCGGGTAACGTTTACGGCATCGTTGTTACCGTTTACGGTAATGCTTCCCTTTGGGGTATGATTCTTGCACCCTTCGCAGTTAAGAGATGGGGCAAAAAAGCAGTTCTTGTTATTACAAATGTTTTCAACATCATCTTTATTCTTGCAATGTATCCCTTCGTTGGCAGTATCAACACAACAACAACCATCTGGCTTGTTATGGGTTGCTTGTGGTTCAACGCTCTTATGGGTTCATTTATGCACATTCTTAACCCTGCAATTCAGGCAGATATCCGTGACTATCAGCAGTATGTTACAGGCGAAAGAATTGACGGTATGTTCTCTGCTGTTGCAACAATAGGAACTGTTATCACTCTTGCAACTTCTGCAGTTCTTCCTGCAATCTATGAGAGCAAGGGCCTTACTGAAACCGTTGCAAAAAGAGTAACGTCTGATCCCGGCATTCTTAGCCGAGTTCTCGGCGACGGAAAAACAGTCGGCGCTATTCTTGAAGAGCAGTTTGCAAACGGTCAGGATAACTATAAGAACGCATATTCTGCTCTTTATGACCCCGAAATTCTCAGCAGCCTGCTTCAGGTTCTTGTTCTCATTGCCGCAGTTGGTGCCGCAATGAACGTTATTCCTTATCTTTGGTACGATTTCAACGAGAAAAAGCAGAAGTCGGTTATTAAGGTTCTCAAGGTTCGCAGTATGTTTGAAGACTACGGCAACGGCGTTCTCAATGACGGTAACCTTGTTGAAGCAATC
>JAFXJO010000040.1 GCA_017532185.1 Clostridia bacterium
ATACGCAGTCGGCTCAAAGGGCGTTAATATCACCGACGACCTTGCCATGGACTTCGTTGTTACCACAACAGAAGGAACACAGAGAATCGCAAAGCTTGCTTATGAATACGCAAGAAACAACAAGAAGGACCGTGTTTCAATCATTCAGAAGGCAAACGTTATCAAAACAACTGACGGTAAGTTCCTTAACCTCTGCAAAGAAGTCGGCAAGGAATATCCTGAAATCGTAACAGACGAATGGTATATTGATATCACAACCGCAAAGCTCATCGATAAGAAGAGAAGAACAGATTTCAAGGTTTTCGTTCTTCCCAACCTCTACGGCGATATCATCACAGACGAAGCTGCTGAATTCCAGGGCGGTGTTGGCACAGCAGGCAGCGCAAACATCGGCAAGAAATACGCTATGTTTGAAGCTATCCACGGTTCAGCTCCCAGAATGATGCGTGAAGGTCGCGGTCAGTATGCTGACCCCTGCTCAATGCTCCGTGCCGCAGTTATGCTTCTCTCACATATCGGCAAGCAGGCTGAAGCTGATAAGCTTGAAAGAGCCCTTGACATCTGCATGTATGAAGAAAAGAAGCTTCACATCACAGGCAGAGCCGACGGCGCAACCTGCGAAGATTTCGGCAACTACGTTATGGAAACTCTCTCAAATCTTTAATTCAATAAAAAATAACAGCACCGATGTTCAAACGAGCATCGGTGCTTTATTATTACATTATTATATAATTATGATTCGGAAACTGTTTCTTCAACGGTTTCTTCCGCAGGAGCATCTTCCATAAACTTTGCAAAGTCCTCGCCACTCATCTTTTCATTGAGGAAGAGTTCTTTTGCAATAAGGTGAAGCTTATCCATATGCTCTGTGAGAATTGTTTCAGTTCTCTTATAAGCGTTTCTGATGACGGTTTCAACCTCAGCATCGATTTCGGAAGCTACGGCTTCTGAATAATTGCGTACCTGTGAATACTGTTTTCCCAGGAAAACTTCGTTATCTTCGCCTGTGAAAGCGATGGGACCGAGCTTTTCGCTCATACCGTATTTGGTAATCATATTTCTTGCAATTTCGGTTGCACGCTGAATATCATTTGAAGCACCCGTTGAGATATCACCGAGCACGAGAGCTTCTGCAACTCGTCCGCCAAGAAGGCTGACAAGCTTATCAAGCATATCGTTCTTGGTAGTGTAAGTTTTATCCTCAGTAGGTCTGTAAAGTGTATAACCGCCGGCAAGACCTCTGGGAATAATGGAAATCTGATGAACGGGGTCTTTATTTTCAAGATAATAGCTCGAAACTGCGTGACCTGCTTCATGATAAGCGGTGAGTTTCTTTGCCTTTTCGTTCATTCTGTTGGATTTCTTCTCGGTACCGACCTCAACCTTGAGTGCGGCTTCATCGATTTCATCCATTGTGATTGCCTTTTTGCTTCGTCTTGCAGCAAGAAGAGCAGCTTCGTTAAGAAGATTTTCAAGGTCAGCACCGGTATAGCCGACAGTTGCATGAGCAACGCTCTTGAGGTCAACGTCGGGACCGATGGGCTTGCCTTTTGCGTGCACCTTAAGAATTTCTTCTCTGCCTTTAGTATCGGGATAGTTTACCGTAACCTGACGGTCAAAGCGGCCGGGTCTCAAAAGTGCGGGGTCAAGGATATCGGGACGGTTGGTTGCAGCAATAACGATAACGCCTTCGTTTGCGCCGAAACCGTCCATTTCAACGAGCAACTGGTTAAGAGTCTGCTCTCTTTCATCGTGACCGCCGCCCATACCTGCGCCTCTGTGACGGCCAACTGCATCAATTTCATCGATGAAAATGATTGAAGGCGCGTTCTTCTTTGCCTGGTCAAAGAGGTCACGGACTCTTGAAGCGCCGACACCAACGTACATTTCAACGAAATCGGAACCTGAAATCGAGAAGAAGGGTGCGTTTGCTTCGCCTGCAACAGCTCTGGCAAGAAGAGTTTTACCGGTACCGGGAGGGCCTACAAGAAGAACGCCCTTGGGAATTCTTGCGCCGAGAGCATCAAATTTTGACGTATCCTTAAGGAATTCAACAATTTCGGTGAGTTCTTCTTTTTCTTCATCTGCACCAGCAACATCTGCAAAAGTGGCTTTGCGTTTTTCATCCTTTGCCTGCTTGATTCTTGCCTTACCGAAACTCATTGTGCGGTTATTTTCATTGTTCATTGTCTGGTTCATACGTCTGAACATAAAGACAGTGAAACCGCCCATAACAAGAAGAAGAAGCAAGGTTGGCAGGATATTATAAATCCACTGACCCGTTGAGCCGCTGTCATAGGTTGCTTTAATCATCGCATCCTTATGCTCGCGGTTATACTGCATTACGTCTTCGTGAACGTCATCAATGAAAAGACTGACGTTGGGAACTGTGAAATTCTTTTCCTGCTCTTCTCCTGCAACCTTATAAGTCAGAGCACCGCTGCTGAGATTGAGGTTATATTCAGTAATCTTACCCTCATCAAAAAGGGAAACAATCTGATAATATTCAAGCTTTTCCTGCGACTGACCGCTTAAATAGAGAGTTATGCCTGCAATAATCATAACAGGAATAAGAATATATGGCAGAAGCGTAATCAGCTTCTTTTTAGCCGGTTTTGTGTTTTTGGGTTTATTGTTTTTAGTATTCAATGTGAACAATCACTCCTTCAGTTATCATTCCCGATTATTCGGAATATATCTCTCTTTTAAGAACGCCGATATAAGGAAGATTTCTGTATTTTTCATTATAATCAAGACCGTAGCCGACAACAAACTCATCGGGCACTTCAGCACCTGAATAATCTGCCATGAGGTCGGGAACAACACGTCTTTCAGGCTTATCGAGAAGAGTGCAGATACGGATACTGCTCGGATTTCTGCCTTCGATGATGGATTTGAGATAGCTGAGAGTTCTGCCTGAATCGAGAATATCCTCAACAATCAGAACGTCCTTACCTTCAAGGTTAATATCGAGGTCCTTAATAATCTTAACAACGCCCGAAGATTTTGTGCCGCTTTGATAGCTCGAAACACACATAAAATCGATTTCGCAAGGAACTGTTATTGCGCGCATAAGGTCAGCCATAAAAATAACTGAACCTTTGAGAACGCTGACAAGAAGAAGATTCTTATCTTTATAATCCTCACTTATCTGTTTGCCGAGTTTGGCAACAATGTTTGCAAGCTGTTCTTCGCTGTAATATACTTTTTCAATATCGTTAAGCATATGTAATTCCTTTCAGCGGTTAAAAGAAAATGATATAACCGCAATGTTTTTTGTATCAGAGTTGACTGCAACGCGGCTGTCAATCCCTGCACCTGCCGCAAGAATCACGCCGCTTTCATCAGCCAGAACAATAACGGAATCACGCTTTTCGGGCGGTATCGAAAGCTCGTTGAAAAGCTTTTTGAGCGTTTTGGTGCATCCCCTGCCCTTAATGCAGATTTTATCACCCTGCTCACGACCTCTGAAGAACGCTTTACCGCTGATTTTATCATAATCTATAAAATATTTATAGTCGCAATTTGAAACATTCTGTAAACAATCTGTATCAAAAGAAACACAGACGTTACAAGAGCCGATTTTGAAACTTCCCTGCTCAAACTCAACGGGAATAATCGGCTTATCGATATTAACGGGTCTTTCAAGCAAACCGCGTCTTACTCTTAAGATTTCGCCGCCGTTAATCTGACGTGAGCCGCCGTTTTCAAGGATAAAGCAAAGTTCATCAATGAACTTATATTCAGGCGTAACTCCGCAAAGCTTTTCGGTTATTTTAACCAAAGCACGTTTTCGGATAACTGCAGGAGCAGAAGCAAGGGAACGAGCGTCATAACCGCCGTTTGACTCTGACTTCATAACAAGCTCATCTGCGCATTCAGAAAGATATTTTTCATCTTCTCTGAGCGAATCAATGCACCTTGCCGCCGCATTTTCAAAACCGTTGTTAATTATGCGAAGTTCAGGCAAAACGTTATGCCTGATTCTGTTTCGCGAATACGTAACGTCAGCATTTGTTTTATCAGTGACATAAGGAACACCGTTTGCAGAGCAATATTCTTCAATCTCGGCTTTTGAGCAATCAATCAGCGGTCTGATAAAATTATCTCTGACAGGAGGTATTGAACCGAGTCCGCGCAACGCACTGCCTCTTGCAAAATTGAAAAGAAAAGTTTCTGCTCTGTCGGTTAAATTATGGGCAGTAGCTATCAGAACGTTACCCTGAGAAGCAAAGAAATCATAACGAATCTTTCTGCCTGCCTCTTCAAGACCCACACCGAGTTTCTGAGCTTCGCTGATAACGTCGGCTTTAAGAATATCAAGCGGTATGCCGTTACGTTCACAGTATTCAGAAACAAAACGTTCATCGTTGTCAGCTTCATTTCCTCTGATGCCGTGATTAACGTGGACGGCTTTAAGGCTGAAACCGAAATCGTTTTTAACCGCATTGAGAATATGGAGCATCGCCATTGAATCGCTGCCGCCCGAAACAGCAGCAACAACAACTGAGCCTTGCTCAATCATACCGTATCTGCGGATTGTTGAAATAACTTTATTAATCATTATAATTTTTCTCAAGCGCAAGGAAAAGAGTATGTTCACCGTCCCAGGCAAATTCAACCGTACCTGTTTCGCCGTGTCTGTTCTTTGCAACAATAACCTCAACGGTGTTTACGTTTGCCTGCTCATCGGTAACCTCATCGTCATCTTTTTCACCCTTATAATAGTCAGGTCTGTAAAGCATCATAACGATGTCGGCATCCTGCTCAATTGAACCCGATTCACGAAGGTCGGCAAGCTGGGGCTTATGCGATTTACCTCTGCCCTCAGTACCTCTGGAAAGCTGTGCGCAGCAAACAATCGGTATATTAAGGTCCTTTGCCATCATCTTAAGACCTCTTGTAATTTCGCTGACTTCCTGAACACGGTTTTCGCTTCTCGTGCTGCCTTTAATAAGACCGAGATAATCGATAATAACGCATTCAACGCCGCCAAGACGTCTGATTTTTGCTTTCATCTCGGGAACGGTGATGGTTGAAGTATCGTCAAAATAAAGTTCACAATCATTGAGAGCGCTGGTTGCGTTTCCGAGCTTGATCCATTCATCGGCGCTGATATTACCGTTTCTCATCTTCATGCTGGAAACTCTTGCTTCGGTTCCGAGAACACGCATGGCAAGCTGTTCCTTTGTCATTTCAAGCGAGAAGAAAAGAACTTTTCTTTTGCCGACTGCCGCAACGTTTCTGGCAAGGTTAAGCGCAAAGCTCGTTTTACCCATAGCAGGACGCGCACCGATAAGAATAAGGTCTGAACGGTTGAGACCCGTAAGCACCTTATCAAGGTCTGCAAAACCTGTTGTGAAGCCTTTATATAAATCTTTATCCTCACCTGTCAGCTTCTGCAAACGGTCATAAACGTCGTTTACGATAATATCACGAAGCTTTGAAGGTGCGTTTGAGGTTTTGCCCTGACGGATATTATAGATTTTTTGTTCAGCGTTATCGAGAAGAATATCTGCCGTTTCTTCCTGAGCAACAGCCATATCGATGGTTTCGGTTGAAATGTTGATAAGCGTGCGCATATAGTACTTTTCACGCACGATTTTTGCATACATCTCAACGTTTGAGGTTGAAGGAACCATCTGCGCAAGCTCAAAAAGATAGTTTCTGCCCGCAGCATTATCGTAAACACCCTGCTGAACAAGCTGTTCAAGAATGATAAGAGGGTCAATCTTTGAGCCGGTGCTGTCTGCAAGAAGCATAGCGGCAAAAATAGCCTGATGCTGAGGCAGATAGAAAGATTCGGGATTGATATAAACCGCCGCCTGCGAAAGGCAGGCAGAATCAACAAGAATACTGCCAAGCACCGCCTGCTCAGCCTCAAGGCTGAAAGGCATATTTATATTTTCAAGAGAAAGAATACTGTTTTGTGCCACATTTATTCTCCGTTCAAATCAAATTATTCACCGACTCTGACATACATAGAAGCGCTGATGCCGTTATAAAGCTTAACTTCAACGGGATATGTTCCGAAAGCTTTGATATCCTCAACAACAACCTTGCGCTTATCAAGAGCAATGCCGTATTCCTTTGAAATTGCAGCGGCAACGTCTTTTGAAGTTACGGAGCCGAAAAGCTTGCCGTTTGCACCTGCTTTAGCGGCAAGTTTAACTGTTTTGCCCTCAATCTTTGCAGCGTTTGCTTTTGCAGCGGCAATCTCGGTATCAATACGATGCTTCTCGGAAGCTTCTCTGTTTTTCAGCTCGCTCATCGCCTGAGAATTTGCTTCCATTGCAAGCTTTCTGGGAAAAAGAAAGTTTCTTGCGTAACCGTCTGACGTATTAACAAGCTCGCCTTTTTTGCCTAAGCCTTTTACATCCTGAATTAAAACTACTTTCATATTTAAATCTCCTTATGAGTTTTTAGCATAAAAATTATCAATCGCCTCAAACAGAGCAGCTCTTGCAGCGGGAAGATTATAACCCTTAAGCTGGCAAGCCGCCATTGTCTGATGTCCGCCTCCGCCGAGATATTCCATAATAATCTGCACGTTTATCTCACCGAGGCTTCGGGCAGAAATACTGACTACGTCGTTGCTCTCAAACATAACGAACGAAGCTTTGATTCCCGTAACATTGAGAAGCTCGTCCGCCGCCTGCGCGGTAACGATTCTGATATCGTTTGTTTTGAAGTCTGCAACGGAAACTGCGCAGCCCTTATAGCTTTCAGCATTTGAAATAACACGGTTGCGCATATGGCTGACGTCAATTGAATTTGCAAAAAGCTTTTTCGCGTTGACGGTATCAGCGCCCTTATCTTTGAGATAAGCCGCAGCTTCAAAGGTTCTGACACCTGCGCGGATAATGAAATTCTTAGTGTCAAGCATTATACCTGCAAGCAAAGACTCTGCAACGGTTTTGCTGACCGCAATTTCATTGCCCATATATTGAAGAAGCTCTGCAACCATTTCACTTGCCGATGAAGCACCGGGATCATGGTGAAAAATAACCGCACCGTTAACCTCTGCAACAGAAAGTCTGTGATGGTCAATGATAACCCTGGTTTCTGCCTTTGCATAAACAGAGGGGAACTCAACAAAGGTATCGATATGAGTATCAACAACAACCAGAAGCGTCTTTTTGGTTATAATTTCAAGAGCCTGCTCCTCACCGATCACAAGATGTCCGAGTCCCTCATCTTCAAGCTTATTAACAAGAGAAAGAGCAAGAGTTTTCTTTTTATCGGTAGCAATATGAACGGGAATATCAAAGCTGATTGCCGCGCAGGCAATACCGACAGCCGCACCGACAGCGTCAAAATCCGTATAATTATGACCCATAACTATAACGTTGCTGCTGCTCTTGATAAGTTCGGAAAGCGCGGAACCGACAATACGGCTTTTGACTTTTGTTCTCTTTTCGGAACTCTTTGAAACGCCGCCGATGAAATCATAGCTTTCATTATTCTTGATTGCAACCTGGTCGCCGCCTCTGCCCAGAGCCATTTCAAGCGCTCTTCTTGCGTTCTTTTCGCATTCCTTAAGGCTTGCACCGCTTGAAACACCAACCGAAAGAGTTGAGCCGATTTTCTTTTCTTTATACTCAAAGTTACGAACTGTTTCAAGAATGTTGAAACGGTCCGTAATCATACGGGTCATATTTCTCTGCTCGGTATAAATCAGGTATCTGTCATCACTGACTTTTTTGAGCGTACTCGCATACGAATCCGTCCATTTATCAATCTCCGCCTCAATGCGGCTCTTGATTTCGGTTCTTTCGCTGTCACGGAATTCCGATCTGGAATCGTCAATATTATCAAGCTCAATCACAATAGCATAAGGTCTGGTATTGTAATATTCAATCTCGGTTTTCTTAAGCCTTGTGTTGTTAAGATAAAAAAGAACAACGTAATCCTGATCCTGATATTTGAAAATCTTTGTAAAAACGGAATAATAACGGTCTTTAATCTGCACGTGAGTTTCTTCTTCTTCAACAATATTATCAAGACCGATTCCGTTAGTGAACATATCAATATGGCTTGCCTGATTAAGCTCACCGTTCGCTATATCGCTGTAAAACGCTTTGCTGCACCAGCATATGTAGCCCCTGCGGTTGCAAACAACCGCAGGAAACGGAAACGAAGCAAGAACTTTTGCCTGAGAATAATCAAGGGTTGTTGAGGCAGTTTCCATAAACTTCTTGTAACGGTGTTTAGCCGACAAAACCCTGTAAGTTGCTATGCCGAGAATTACAATGGCGATAACAAGCTCGGCAACAGCAAGCTTTGGCTCGAGCAGAGCCGTAAGCAAAACAAAAACAGCAACAAATGCGGCAAACAAACAAATCAAAAGCTTGTCATACCAAAATCCTCTTAGCTTCATTTAAACCTCCATAATAATAGGCAGAACCATCGGACTGCGCTTTGTTTGCTCATAAACAAAATGAGAAACCGCGTCCCTGAGTTTACCTTTAATAGCGTTTATATCGCTGATGTTGCTGTAATAACTGTTTTCAAGTGATTTTTCAGCAACTTTTCTTGCCTTTTCAATAAGTTCTTCAGCTTCTTTAACGTAAACAAAACCTCTCGAAACGACCTCGGGACCTGCTATAAGCTGACCCGTTTCATAATCAATTGATGCAGTAACAACGATAATACCGTCCTGTCCGAGATGTTTTCTGTCACGCAGAACAACGCTTCCGACGTCGCCGACACCGTAACCGTCAACAAAAACCTTGCCTGCAGGTACGGGAGCGCCACTCTTAAGAGAAGAATTGGTGAGTTCGGCAACGTAACCGTTATCGGCAATAAAAATATTGTCAACCGGTATACCCATACCTTCCGCCAACATAGCGTGCTTGCGAAGGTGCTTCTGTTCACCGTGTACGGGAATAAAATATTTGGGCTTAACAAGTCCCATAATAAGCTTTAATTCTTCCTGGCAGGCATGACCCGAAACGTGAACGTCATACATCTTTTCATAGATAACCTGTGCGCCCAGCTTAAGAAGCTCATTAACTACCTTGCCGACTGTTTTTTCGTTGCCGGGAATGGGCGTTGCAGAAATGATAACGTAATCGTTCGGGCATATTTCAACCTTTCTGTGGTCCGAAAAAGCCATTCGCGAAAGGGCTGACATCGGTTCTCCCTGGCTGCCGGTAGTTATAATTACAAGACTGTCAGCCGGATATTTATTGATAAGGTCAGCATTAATCAGAACGTTATCGGGAATGCTGAGATAACCGAGTCTTGAACTGATATCAACAACGTTTTCAAGACTTCTGCCCATAATGGCAACCTTTCTGCCGAGCGAAGCCGCAACGTTGATTATCTGCTGAACTCTGTGAATATTGGAAGCAAAGGTTGCAACGATGATTCTGCTCTTGCCGGCTTTTCTGAAAAGCACGTCAAACGATTCGCCAACCTTGCGCTCGCTCTCGGTATAACCGGGTCTTTCGGCGTTTGTTGAATCCGAAAGAAGCGCAAGCACACCCTCGTTTCCAAGCTGAGCAAAACGCGAAAGGTCAATCATACCGCCATCGATAGGCGTGCTGTCAACCTTGAAGTCGCCTGTCTGAATAACCGTGCCTGCACCGCATTTGATTGCAAGAGCGATGGCATCGGGTATGGAATGATTAACGTGAATCATCTCAACGCTGAATTCATCAAACTCAACCACGTCACCGGGCGCAACCTCGTTGAGCTTTGCGCTGCTGAGAAGACCGTGTTCTTTGAGCTTGCCCTGAATAAGACCGATTGTGAGCTTTGTGCCGTAGACAGGGATATTAACAGTCTTCAAAAGATATGCAAGACCGCCAATATGATCTTCGTGACCGTGAGTAATGATAATACCCTTTATTTTATCCGCATTTTTCTCAACGTATGAAAAATCGGGAATAACAAGGTCTACGCCAAGCATTTCGGGGTCAGGGAAAGCGAGACCGCAGTCAACAAGAAACATCTCGTCTTTATATTCATAGAGCGTCATATTCTTACCGACTTCGTTAAGACCGCCGAGAAAAGCTATCTTAACGGGAGTTTCATCAACGGATTTCCTGTATTTTTTTGCCGAACCGTTTCTTGACCTGAAGCCCTGTTTTCCGCCTTTTTTATTATATTGAAAACCTTTGGACTTTGATTTATCTTTGCTCTGGCTACGATTATTGGGCTGCTGAGCATTCTGTTTTTTGTTATTGTTATTTTCGTTATTTTTCTTCGCCATGTTCTCTCCTTTTCAGAATCTGTCTATATCAAATTAAAATATCTATGTAAACGGTCAGATATACTGACCTTCATTATATATTAACTTTTTATTTTAATAATGTCAAGAAATATATATAATATTCTGAAATCAATTATTCTTGATTATTTCTTCAACGCTTAAACACAACTCGGAAGCCGCTTCAAAAGTGTCTGCCTCCGCAAGAATTCTTATCGCCTCTCCCCGTCTTTGCGGTATAATCAGCAGCTTACCGTTTTCGCGCTCAAGTTTAATACCTTCTGACATATTTCTGCTTTCAGAAAAGTCAGCTCCGAAAAGAGCAAATAAATATGAAGGCGAAAAATCTATGCTTACGGTTTTAACCGCAAAATGCTTTTCGGGGATTTCAGCCGCAAGCTCTTCAAGAGTACACGAGCGTTCTTCCATTATTGAAAGAAGCTTGACGATAAGAAAAAGACCGTCTCTTACAAAACGTTGCTTTGAAGCAATAAGTCTTGCTTCGTAATCCGAAACATCGGCAGGCGCAGACAGATAACGGTAAACTCTTCCGGCGGTATTTTCAGAAAGAGAATCAAAATAATCGGGCATAGAATACGGCACCGAAACGTTGTTCCCTTTTTTCAGTTCATCGAAGCAACAAACGGCAACAAGAGTGTTACGGTCATAATATTTCCCGTCTGAGACAGCGGTGACCTCCGAGCCCGAATAATCAACAGTGAAAATCAATTCTTCGCTGAAATTACAGCCGAGTTTTTTGAGAACAGAAGATACCGTATCTGCAACAGTTTTATTATCTGACTGAACAAAAGCCGAAACGTTATATAACGCCCACGGAGTTTGTTTGAGAAGCTCGTGTTTATAATTTCGGTTCATATCCGACACATCAATAATTTCGCCGACTTCAAGCTCCTCGGCTTCGCGGAACTCGTTCTTTGCAAAGAAATTTTCAATGCTTCTCTCTTTTGCACGCGTAAGGGGCAGACCGTTTTTATCGCAGATGCGTATTTCTTTATTCTGCGCTGAAGCGATAAACAAACCGATATCGCAATCACATAGCGACATTCCGTGACACATCTGAGCTTCAAAGCTTTCACCGAAATCATAAACGGTTGCTCCCGAACCGATAATTCCTGCCGTTAGCGACGCTTTGAGAACTTGGGCAACTCTTGTTCCGTCGGTTGCAACACCGCATTTTTTACATTCGGGCAAAGACCCGATTGACATACCGAGCCTGACGCAGGTTTCGGCATTAAGCCGTCTGCCGCACTCCTCGGTCACGCCGTTATCACTTATAATATCGGCTCTGACGTTACCGTATTTAACGTTATCGGTAACAACGGTTTCTTTGCCGATAACCTTACCCGGCCAGACAAGAACATTCTGCCTGATAACGGAATTTTCTCCGATAACCGAACCCGAACCCGCAACGCTGTTTTCAAACATTCTTGCATTCTTTTTAAGAGCCGCACCCGAACAGACCAGCGCACCCGTAAGCGCGGTATTATCGGAAACACAACAGTTTTCAAGCACTGCGGAATAGCGGATTTTGGCAGACCTTCCTATGGAAGTGTTATCGTCTATAACTGCATACGGACCAATCGAAGCACCGCTGCCTATCTGAACGTTTTTACCTATATAAACAGGCGGAGTAATTGAATAATCGCCGTGCGGCAAGCTGTGAACGGAATAAATCCCCTCTGCAATCACAGGCAAACGGCAAAACATTCTTTTTTCAAAAATATCGTTGTGGCATTCAAGATAAGCAGAGATATTTCCGACATCGCACCAATAGCCGTCGGTGTTATAACAATATATCGGCATATTTCTCTCAAGCATCAGCGGAAACAGATCCTTTGCAAAATCATAGCTTTTTCCGTCCGGAATAAGTTCAAGACATTCGGGATTAACAATATATATACCCGTATTTGCAAGATTGCTGACCACCTGACTCCATGAAGGCTTTTCAACAAAACCGAGAACTCTGTTTTCTTTGCCCACTTTCACAACGCCGTATTCTCTCGGATCGCTCTTTGCGGTGGCAACGATAGTGATTTTTGCTCCGCTTGCTTTATGATAATCCATTATCTTTTTTAAATCAAAATCAAACATTGCATCACCGCAGACAACATAAAAAGGCTCATTGAATCCACGTGCAGCCGCCCTAACGCTGCCTGCTGTGCCGAGAGGCTCTTCTTCGCGATAAAAACCCAGTTTCAACTTTTTATAACCGTTTGCGTACGCTTCCTCGATTATATGCGGCATATATCCGAGAGTAACAGCCGCTTCGGTAACGCCGTATCCCGACAACATATCAAAAATATATTCAATAATCGGTTTCCCGAAAATCCTCGCCATCGGTTTGGGAATCGTACAGGTAAGCGGTCTTAATCTGCTCCCCTCACCGCCTGCCAAAATTACAGCTTTCATTTTCATCATTCCTTTCGGCTTTATTATTGACATCTCAAGCCGAAATTAACCAAAATTCTCTTGTAATTAATAAAGTGCAATGATATAATGATAAAAAAATTATCGGAGAACAATTTATGGCAGAACTGAAAAAAGTTGATATATTTACCGACGGAGCCTGCTCAGGCAATCCCGGCCCGGGCGGTTGGGGCGCGATTCTCCGCTACGGCACTCACGAGCTTGAGCTTTGCGGCGGAGAAAAAGAAACAACCAACAACAGAATGGAGCTTACCGCCGTTATTGAAGCGCTGAAAAAGCTCAAAGAAAAATGCGAAGTTACTATTTATACTGATTCAAAATACGTTGCCGACGCATTTCTTCAGGGCTGGATTTGGGGCTGGGTTAAAAACGGCTGGAAAAAAGCTGACAAAAAACCTGTTCTCAATCCCGAACTGTGGCAAACTCTTCTGACCGAAATCAGAAAACACGAATATAAAATAGTATGGGTCAAAGGTCACGCAGGTCACCCCGAAAACGAACGCTGCGATAAACTTGCAACTGCGAAAGCGGCAGAATATATGTAAAATTAAAACGGAATTGTAAGACACAAAAGCCTTGCAATTCCGCTTTTTAATTTGTAATACATTGTCCCGATTTTGCATATGATTTATCATAAAACGAAGTCGGAGGAAGAAAAAATGACTGATACAAGCATTTATAACGATATTTCCGCGAGAACGGGCGGCGATATCTATATCGGAGTTGTAGGACCTGTGAGAACAGGCAAATCAACGTTCATCAAAAAGTTTATGGAAACAATGGTTCTGCCAAACATCAATGACGTATCTCGCCGCGAACGCGCAAATGACGAAATGCCTCAATCATCTTCCGGCAGAACAATTATGACTACAGAGCCGAAATTCATTCCCGAAGATGCAGTTGAAATATCATTCGAAAGCAAGGCAAGCATGAAAGTGAGAATGATTGACTGCGTCGGTTATATCGTGCCTTCAGCGCTCGGATACATTGAAGGAGAAAACCCGAGAATGGTAAAAACGCCGTGGTTCGACGACGATATTCCGTTCAACATGGCTGCGGAAATAGGCACAAGAAAGGTTATTACCGAGCATTCAACAATCGGTCTCGTTATCACAACCGACGGTTCAATCAGCGAAATACCGAGAGAAGAATACAGAGAAGCAGAAGAAAGAGTAATTAATGAGCTTAAAGAAATCAACAAGCCCTTCATCACTTTGCTCAACTGTAAAGAACCGAATTCAAATGAAGCTCAGGCACTTGCACACGAACTTACAGAAAAATATTCCGTAACCGTTTTGCCTGTTAACTGCCTTAATCTTGACGAAAACAAAATTAACGATATTCTGATCGGCATACTTTCGGAATTCCCGATTAAAGAAATCAAAATTGATTTGCCCGGCTGGATAACTTCTCTTGATAAATCGCATTGGCTCCGCGGAGAAATTTTCGGCAAAATCAGTTCTCTTGCCGCCGACCTCAAAAAAATCAGAGATATCAACGGTTTCGGCAACAAAATCTCTGCAATCAGGCATATTAACAGCACCGTTGTTGACAGTATTGATATGGCAACGGTCAGCGCTAAAATCAACGTCAGACTAAAGCCTGACCTCTTCTTTAAAATTCTTGAAGAAGAGACAGGTGTTTCCGTCAATAATGAGCAGGAGCTTATGCGGCGGATGAAAGAACTCTCACAGGCGCAGGAAGGATATAAACGCATTCAGGATGCCCTTGATGACGTAGAAGCAACGGGTTACGGAATAGTTATGCCTTCAATTGACGACCTTACGCTTGAAGAGCCCGAAATCATGAAACAAGGCGGCAGATACGGAGTCAGATTGCGCGCAGGCGCACCATCACTGCATATTATGAAAGCAACGATTCAAACAGAAGTCGCACCGATAGTCGGCTCGGAATCGCAGTCAGAGGAGCTTATAAAATATCTGTTAAAAGAATTTGAAGAAAATCCATCAGAAATCTGGAAATCAAACATATTCGGCACCTCTCTGCACGAACTTGTCAACGAAGGTCTGCACAACAAACTTTACCGTATGCCTTCAGACGCGAGAGCTAAACTGCAGGAAACCCTTGAGAGAATAATCAACGAGGGATGCAGCGGTCTTATCTGCATAATCTTATAAAAAGAAATGAGCTTGCAACGGTTTTATACCGATGCAAGCTCTTTTATTGTTGTTAAGGTCTTGTTACTGTTACGGTTATTTCGCCATTCTTTGCATACACAGCTTCAATCATATATTTATCGGCATTTGAAGCTTTATAATATCCTTCTCCCGATACAGGAGACTGTTCGGGATAGCCCAAAGCAAAGCCTGCCTCCTTAAGAGCCGCAACATAACTGTTAAATTCATTAAAATCAGATTTAACGGTAAACTTATAGCTGAGGGATTCTTCATAATTATCAACTATAGCAACAGCATTTTTGAACACAAAGTTCGGAAGCTGCGCGGCGAAATTATTAAAAATCTTAGTTTCGGACGGCGCGATAACAACAGGTGCGGGAGATGAAACAGGAGTTGTTTGGTCGGCAATCTCGGGTTTATTGCACGAAGCAAAAGACAAAACAAAAAATACTGTAATAAAACAGAAAATCAATTTTTTCATTTAAAAATAACCTCCCGTGAAAAGTTTTTATATTATAACACACATTTATAATTTTTGCAAGTTTGCATTAAAAGATAAAATTTGTATATTAATACAATTAAAATATATTGACAATTAATAAATATAATATTAAAATTAGATTATCTTTAAAAAGAAAGGTTGATTCTATGGCAACTGAACTCAAGAAAAAATACGGCTTGCTTACTGCAATTTGTATGGTTGTCGGCATCGTTGTCGGCTCAGGTGTTTTCTTCAAAGCAGAAGCTATCCTTAAAGTTACGGGCGGTAACCTGAAGCTCGGCATTCTTGCCTGGATAATCGGCGGTATCATCATGATTATCTGCGCATACACCTTCTCAATTATGGCTACTAAATATGAAAAAGTCAACGGCGTTGTTGACTATGCGGAAGCTGCGGTTGGCGAAAAATACGCATACCTTGTCGGCTGGTTCCTCACAACAATTTATTATCCCACGCTCACAATGGCTCTTGCCTGGCTTTCCGCACAGTTCACTCTTATAGTTTTCAACCAACCTATTCCCGATAAAAGCGCTCTTACTTTTGCGCTTGCAGGTTTTTATCTCATAGGAAGCTATGCAATGAACGCTCTTTCTCCTATTATTGCAGGTAAATTCCAGGTTTCAACAACTTTTATCAAACTTATTCCGCTTTCACTTATGGCAATCGTCGGCACAATCTACGGTCTTACAAGCGAAAACGGCTGCACAGTTGAAAACTTTGCAAACGCTGTTTCTCCTGACGTTCTCACATCTCTCGGCATCGATGCTCCTGCATCAAACTTTGCCGCTATACTCAGCGCCGTATGCGCAACAGTTTTTGCTTATGAAGGCTGGATTATTGCAACATCAATCAACGCTGAAATCAAGGATGCAAAGAAAAATCTGCCCAGGGCTCTTGTTATCGGCGCATTCATCATCGTTGCCATTTACGTATTCTATTACGTAGGTCTTGCAGGCGCTATCCCCAACGCTGAAATGATGGCTGGCGGACAAGCCGGTGCAAAAACCGCATTTGCTACAGTATTCGGTAAATTTATGGGTACAGGCATATTTGTTTTTGTTATTATCTCTTGCCTCGGCACGCTTAACGGTCTTATGCTCGGCTGCACAAGAGGTCTCTATTCTCTTTCATCAAGAGGCAGAGGTCCCGCACCTCACATTTTTGCTACTGTTGATAAAAATACTAATATGCCCAGCAACTCATCAATCTTCGGTCTTCTTCTTTGCTCTGCTTGGCTCCTTTTCTTCTATTTTGTTCTCACAGGCGGCAGAGATAACGGTCATATTCTCGGCAGCTTTGCTTTTGACCCCACGGAAATTCCCATTGTAACAATCTATCCTTTTTATATCCCCATCTTCTTCAAGATGATGCTTGATAAGAATTTCAAGGGCTTCAATCGTTTTGTTGCTCCCCTGCTTGCTGTTGCCGGCAGTGCTTTTATGGTTTTTGCCGCTATCAGAGCGCACGGTCCCACAATCCCCGGTTATCTTATCATCTTTGCAATCGTTATGCTTATCGGCATTGCATTTATGAAGAAAAAGGATATCTCTGAGTCAAAAGCATAATTATTCTCACGCGGAAGGTCTAATCAATAATGAAGTTAAAAAAAGATGATTCTGCAATCTGCATCCCTGCTGATGCAGATAAAGCAGAATCCGAAAGAGTAAATAATACAGTTGAAAATGACGGCGTTAACAGAATTACGCTGGAATTCAACAAAAAGGGCATTAAAACCACAATCAAATATATCGTTGGCATTGCGTTCATTATTCTTTCAATCGCTTGGCTTCTGAATAACGACGTAAAAGTATCGATACTGATTGATAAAATAATGAAGGTGCTCTCACCGTTTATTGCAGGCTTTGCAATTGCGTTTATCCTTAACGTTCTTATGCGTCCTCTTGAAAACGGTTGGAGCAAAATATTCAAGAAAAAAAATAAAGTTGCCACTGCGCTCAAAAGGCCCGTTTGCCTTTTGCTGAGTATAGCTCTTATGTTCGGTTTTTTAATCGCAGTGCTCTTTATGATTATTCCCGAATTCATAAACACGTTCAATAGTATTGTTGACGTTTTGCCTGAATATGCAGACAAAACAATAGGCTGGTATGAACAACTTCGCAATTTTGCTTCAAGCCATAACGTCAACATCCCTGAATTTAATTTTAATCCCGAAATTATCATTAATTTTCTCAAAGATAATTTTGCAAACCAAAGCACCATTTCCAAAACAATCGATTTCACAGCTTCCCTTGTTACAGGTCTTATCAACTTCATTGTATCAATTGCTTTTTCAATATATCTGCTTGCTCAGAAAGAAAAGCTTGCCAACAATCTCAAAAGAACTTTCTATGCATTCTTGCCCGAGAAAAGAGTTGATAAAGTTATTGAAATCGGTGTTATCACAGACCAGACATTCACAAAATTTGTTTCAGGTCAGTTGCTTGAGGCTTTGATTATCGGCTTGCTTTGTTTTGTCGGTATGCTTATATTCAATATGCCCTACGCTCCCGTTATTTCGGTGCTTGTCGGTTTCACGGCGCTTATCCCTGTTTTCGGTGCATTTATCGGTACTGCTATCGGCGCATTTCTGATTTTGTTTGACAGCCCTGCAAAAGCTCTGTGGTTCATAGTATTTATAATTGTTCTTCAGCAGCTTGAAGGTAACCTTATTTATCCTAAGGTTGTTGGCAAAACAGTTGGCTTACCCGGCATCTGGGTTCTCACCGCAGTTACAATCGGCGGCAACACTATGGGCGTTCTCGGTATTCTTCTTGCCGTTCCTGCCTGTGCAGTTTTCTATACTCTGCTTCGCAGTGCGGTCAACAAGCGTAACGAAGCCAAGGTTCAGGTAATTTATGAACCCGAACCTGAACCCGATAAAAGCGACGAAACCGCAAAAGAATAATAATAAAAGGCTTGCAAAGGTTTTTAACCGATGCAAGCCTTGTTTTATTATAATGTTTTTAATTCTTTATAAACAGGTTTAAGAGCTTTATAGACTGAAGAATAAACCGAATGATAACCGCGGTATTCATCAGTAAGAACCTTTTCGGGCTGCATTGAATCGGGGTTAACAGCCGTCATTACGCGACAAGCTTCGGGAACGGTTGAATAGATTCCTGCACCGACTGCCGCAAGAATTGCAACGCCCAAAGCAGGTGCTTCAGCAGATTTTGAAGTTGCAACGGGCAGACCGAAGGTGTTGCAAATCATATTCTTCCAGAGCTTACTCTTCGCACCGCCGCCGCAAAGAAGCATTGTTTCGGGCGAAATATTCATTTCTTTGAGCACAAGAAGGCAATCATAAAGAGAATATGTTACACCCTCAAGAATCGCTCTGATAAAATGAGCTTTCGTATGCATAGCGGAAAGACCGAAGAATACGCCTCTGCAATCGGGGTCAAGATGCGGCGTACGCTCACCCATAAGATAAGGCAGATAGAGAAGTTTTTCCGCACCGACCGGAATTTCAGCCGCCATTGAATCGGTAATATAATAAACGTCTTTGCCGCTTTCAGCCGCAAGGGTATTTTCTTCGCCGCAGAAATTATTTTTGAACCACTGCATTGAAAGACCTGCACCTTGTGTTACACCCATAACGTGCCACGCATCAGGTACGGCACAACAGAAAGTGTGCACCCTGCCCTCAGGGTCGATAACGGGATTATCCGTATGAGCAAAAACAACGCCTGAAGTGCCGATGGTTGTGAAAGCCTTGCCTTCTTCAACAACACCCATCCCGACAGCCGCCGCGGCATTATCGCCTGCACCGCCGACAACCGACGTTGCGGTTGAAAGACCTGTGAGAGAAGCGGTTTCGGCATTTATATAACCCGTAATTTCGGGAGATTCATAAACCTTTGCAAGATATTCTTCTTTTATGCCGCAGGCTTCAATCATAACGGGCGACCATTTACGGTTGGGAACGTCGAGAAGCTGCATACCTGAAGCATCAGAAACCTCGGTTGCAAATTCGCCCGTAAGCTTAAAGCGAAGATAATCCTTGGGCAGAAGAATATGTCTGCACTTTTCAAAAATCTCGGGTTCGTTATTTTTAACCCAAAGAATCTTTGAAGCCGTAAAACCTGTGAGCGCAGGATTTGCGGTTATTTTTATAAGAGTTTCTCTGCCAAGCTTTTCGGTCAGCTCATCGCATTCTTTGCCTGTTCTCTGATCGCACCAGAGAATTGAGGGGCGCAGAACGTTGCAATTTTCATCAAGCATAACAAGACCGTGCATCTGACCCGAAATGCCGAGAGAAACGATATCTGCGGCGTCAACACCGCTATCGGAAACAACCTTTTTAAGCGTTTCAATCGCAGCTTCATACCAATCCGGCGGATTCTGCTCCGCCCAACCGTTATGAGGCTGATGCAAAGGATATTCTCGGCTGGCAGAAGCAAGAATATTACCGACTGAATCAAACAGAACGGTTTTGGTTGCCGAAGTGCCGAGATCTATACCGATTACGTATTTCATATTATTCACCAAACATAATGCCGTTGATTGCGGACTGAATATATTCCTGCTTACCCGAGCCCGGGTCTGCGCACTTGCCGAGTGAGCAAGCGTATGCGCTCAACTCTTCAAGAGATGTTTCACCGTCAACAATCTTTTTGCCTATGCCGCTTTCAAAGCTTGAATAACGCTCTTTCTTGAAGCCGTCAACAACACCGTTTTCGATGATAGCGGCGGCTTTGAGAAGACCGAGAGCAAAGGTATCCATACCGAGAATGAAAGCCTGAACCATATCTTCCGCGGTGTTGCTGGGTCTGCGGTTCTTCGCATCAAAGTTAAGACCGCCGTTGCCGAGACCGCCCGCCTTCAGCACCTCATACATACACATTGTTGCCGAATAAACGTCAAAGGGGAACTCATCGGTATCCCAGCCGAGAACAGGGTCGCCCTGATTGGCATCGATTGAACCGAGCATACCGTTGATTGCGGAAATACGGAGTTCGTGTTCAAAGGTGTGTCCTGCAAGAAGAGCATGGTTAGCTTCAATATTCATCTTGAAATCCTTATCAAGACCGTACTGACGAAGGAAGCCGATTGCTGTTGCGGCATCAAAATCATACTGATGCTTCATAGGCTCCTTCGGCTTGGGTTCAATATAGAAATCGCCCTCAAAACCAATGCTTCTGCCGTATGTAACAGCCATCTTCATAAGACGGGCAATGTTTTCCTGCTCAAACTTAACGTCTGTATTGAGAAGAGTTTCATAACCCTCTCTGCCGCCCCAGAAAACGTAACCCTTACCGCCGAGTTTAACGGTGATATCGAGCGCCTTTTTAATCTGTGCAGCAGCAAAGCAATAAACGTCTGCGCTGTTAGTTGAGCCTGCACCGTTCATAAATCTGGGATTTGAGAACATATTTGCAGTACCCCAGAGGCATTTGATGCCTGTGGCATTCATCTTTTCAAGAATATAATCGCTGATTTCGTCAAGTCTTGCGTTGGTTTCGTTGATATCCTCTGCTTCGGGAACAAGGTCAACATCGTGGAAGCAGAAATATTCAACGCCGAGCTTCTGCATAAATTCAAAGCCTGCATCAACCTTGGCTTTTGCGTGAGCCATTGTTGCCTTTTCAGCTCCGAATGACTTATCGGCTGTATCTCTGCCGAACATATCGGTGCCCGCGGCACCGAGGTTATGCCACCAAGCCATTGCAAAAGGAAGATGTTCCTTCATAGGCTTGCCCATAACAATTCTTTCAGCATCATAAAATTTAAAGGCGAAAGGGTTCTTACTCTTTGCACCTTCATAATTGACTTTTTCAACAAAATCAAAATACATTTTAAACACCTCTTAATAGAGAATTTCTTTATAACGTTCAGCAAACTGCTTGGGGTCAACTCTTTCAAGCATATGGGCATCGGTTCCGATATTGAAAACAACACCCACTTCTTTGCCTATCTGAAAATATCTGTGATAAAATTCAGGGTCACCGAGGACTGCAGGGGTATTGAGTTCCCATGCAATCTCGGCATTATTTGCTTTTTCCATTATATCCCCTATCTCATTATCCGTGAACGCTCTTGTAACCTCGTGACGGTCCTCAAACGCATGGATATAACCAGCCATAAAAGGATGAGCAAAGCAATCGGCTCTGCCGCTTTTAATAACAGAATCCATAACGGCAAGCATCTGCTCAGCGTAGGCTCTGGGCGTTACGATTTCGGGATGCTCCCAATAACCGACGTGGAAATGATTGGTTGTATAAAGACGGAAATCGAGAGAATTATCGCACTCAATATCATCGGCAAATTTGTTAATACCGTATGCCGAAAGCTCTGCGCCGACATAGACCTTGACCTTATGCTCAACCGTCTCAAGCTCCTTGAGAATTTCAAGTCTTTGAGCAGCAACGGCATTCTTGCGGTCAAAGGAATTATGGTCAGTCAAAGCAATAATGTCAAGACCGCATTCATCTGCAGTTTTAACGATATCAGTTACCGTCATTTCTCTTTTTGCACAGCCCGAAAAAACGGTATGGATATGCATATTATGGCGCATCAGCTCATCGATATCATAAGTTTTCGCGTGAAAAAACATATCAAAGCTCCAATCCGAAAAGTTTATTGGCGTTTTTACGAGTCAAATCAAGAATTGCTTCGGGAGTTGAATTTCTTGCATCGGCAAGCACTTGTGCCGTAAAAGGGATATACGATGAATCGCATCTCTTTCCTCTGTGCGGTACGGGAGTCATATAAGGGCAATCTGTTTCAATCAGAAGCTTATCATCAGGCACATAAGCCGCAACTTCAAGAGGTTTACGTGCATTCTTGAACGTTACTGCACCGCCCAGACCGATATACATACCGAGCTTCACGATTTCTTTTGCCATTTCAACCGAGCCCGAAAAACAATGCACAACGCCCTTGGGTTTATAGCGTTTGAGAAGCTCAAGGGTATCTTCGTGCGCTTCCCTGTCGTGGATTATAACGGGCAAATCAAGTTCTTTTGCAAGCACAAGCTGCTGCTCAAAAACCGTTTTCTGAATATCACGGGGTGAAAAATCATAGTGATAATCAAGACCGATTTCGCCAACGGCAACACATTTTTCTTCACTGGAAAGTTTTTTAAGCACAGGAAGATAGCCTTGTTTGCAGCCTTCCGCCTCGTGAGGATGAACACCGCAGGCGGCATAGATAAAATCAAATTCATCGGCAAGCTCAAGACTTGCAAGCGATGACGCCATATCACTGCCGCAATTTATAATGCCGCAAACGCCCTGACCTTGCAGGGCGCCGAGCAGTTCTTTGCGGTCATCGTTAAAAGCTTCACTGTCATAGTGAGCGTGACTGTCAAAGATATTATTCATAATTTATCTGACCTTGCTTCCTGCAGGAACACCGTCAACAAAGATAACCTTAACGTCATCCTCTGCGCAGTCAGCGGCAAGAATCATTCCGCAGCTTTCAACGCCGCAGAGAACGGCAGGCTTGAGGTTTGAAACAACGATAACGCTCTTGCCGATAAGGTCTTCGGGCTTATACCACTTTGCTATACCCGATGCAACTGTTCTGGGTGTGCCTGTTCCGTCATCAAGAGAAAGCTTGAGAAGCTTCTTTGCCTTTTTAACGGGTTCGCATTCAATAATCTTTGCAACTCTCAAATCAACCTTTGCAAAATCATCGATACCGATTTTTGCAACGCCCTCAATCTCTTCCTTAAGAGGATTTACGGGCTCAGCTTTTGCCTTTGCGGCTTCAAGCTCTGCAAGCTCTTTTTCAAGGTCGATTCTGGGGAAGATGATTGCGCCCTTGCAAACGGTATAGGTTGCTTCCTTGCCGAATGCAGCGCATTCATTCCATTCAAAATCCTGTGCAACGCCAAGCTGCTTGCGGATTTCGGGAGTTGGGTTGGGCATAAAGGGAGCGATAAGAACGGAGATGATTCTGATGCTCTCGCAAAGGTTATACATAACCTCTGCAAGTCTTGCCTTTTTGCTCTCATCCTTTGCAAGAGCCCATGGTGCGGTTTCGTCAATATATTTGTTGGTTCTTGAAACGAACTTCCAGATATCTGCAAGAGCGATTGAGAAGTTGAGCTTATCAAGAGAAGCTTCGGCATTCTTGACGGTTTCAGCCGCAAGAGCCTTAAGGTCTGCGTCAAACTCCCCTGCCTCACGCTCTGCAGGAATTGTTCCGCCGAAATATTTGTCAACCATTGCAACGGTTCTTGAAACAAGGTTACCGAGGTCGTTTGCAAGATCGGAATTTATTCTGTTGATGAGGTTTTCGTTTGAGAAAATGCCGTCGGAGCCGAAAGCAATTTCGCGAAGAAGATAATAACGAAGAGCGTCAACGCCGTATCTTTCTGCAAGAATAACGGGGTCAACAACGTTGCCCTTGGATTTGCTCATCTTGCCGCCTTCAAGAAGTACCCAACCGTGGCCGTAAACCTTTTCGGGCAGAGGAATATCGAGCGACATAAGAAATGCAGGCCAATAGATGGTGTGGAATCTGATGATATCCTTACCGATAAGATGAACGTCGCAGGGCCAGAATTTGTTATAGAGTGTTTCATCGTCTGAGCCGTAGCCGAGCGCGGTGATATAGTTGGTGAGCGCATCGAGCCAAACGTAGATAACGTGATCTTTGTTTACGGGAACGGGAATACCCCATTTGAACGATGAACGGGATACGCACAAATCCTGCAGACCGGGTTTGATGAAGTTATTCACCATTTCATTCTGTCTGCTCTGGGGCTCAATGAAGCCGGGATGGTCCTCATAATATTTGAGAAGCTTATCGGCATAAGCTGAAAGCTTGAAAAAATAAGCTTCTTCTCTTTCGTTTGTAACAGGTCTGCCGCAATCGGGGCATTTGCCGTCAACAGCCTGTGTTTCAGTCCAGAATGATTCGCAGGGTTTGCAATAAAGACCTTCGTAATAGCCCTTATAAATATCGCCTTTTTCATACATCTTTGTGAAAATCTTCTGAACGGCTTTTTCGTGGTATTCATCGGTTGTTCTGATAAACTTATCATTTGAAATGTTCATCAGCTTCCACAAATCCTTGATACCTGCAACGATTTTATCAACGTATTCCTTGGGAGTAACGCCTGCTTCCTTTGCCTTATCTTCAATCTTCCGACCGTGTTCATCGGTGCCTGTGAGGAAGAAGGTATCAAAACCCTGAAAACGCTTGTAGCGAGCCATTGTGTCGGCGGCTACGGTTGAATAAGTATGGCCGATATGAAGCTTATCCGAGGGATAATAAATCGGCGTTGAAATATAAAAGGTTTTTTTATCCATTATTTTGAACTCCAATACTAAAAATTAAAGAAGTGCCGCTGCAGCTTCATCAAGGAAGATAACAACGTCATCGTGATTCTGAAGAACAGACGCAGGAAGCTGAGGAGTAACCTCACCCTTAATCATACCCTTGACTGCTTCCGCCTTTGATGAACCTGTGGCAATGAGAACGATTTTCTTTGCCTTCATAATCGAACCGATGCCCATAGTCATAGCATAACGGGGCATGGGAATATCGTCAAAATAAATGGAGTTTGCATCGATTGTGCTCTGAGTGAGAGCAATCTTGAAGCTTTCGCCTGTAAAAGCATCTGCAGGCTCGTTGAAAGCGATATGACCGTTTCTGCCGATGC
>JAFXJO010000041.1 GCA_017532185.1 Clostridia bacterium
AGCAAAAGAGCATAACCTCAAAAACGTTGATATATCTATCCCCAGAGATAAGCTTGTTGTTTTTACGGGACTTTCGGGCAGCGGTAAATCTTCGCTTGCATTTGACACGATTTATGCCGAGGGTCAGCGCAGATATGTTGAATCTCTTTCATCATATGCGCGGCAGTTCCTCGGTCAGATGGAAAAGCCTGCGGTTGAAAGCATTGAAGGTCTTTCGCCTGCAATTTCAATCGACCAGAAAACAACGTCAAAAAATCCCCGTTCAACCGTGGGTACGGTAACGGAGATTTATGATTATCTGCGTCTTCTTTATGCCAGAATCGGTATTCCGCACTGTCCCGAATGCGGCAGAGAAATTGCAAGGCAGACTGTTGACGATATAACAAAACAGGTGCTTGCTCTTGAAGAAGGCACAAGAATTCAGATTATGGCGCCGATTGCAAGAGGCAAAAAGGGCGAATATGTAAAAGAACTCGAGAATATCCGCAAAAGCGGTTTTGCGAGAGTCAGAGTTGATTCCATAACCTATGACCTCACCGAAGATATAAAGCTCGATAAAAACATAAAGCATAATATCGAGGTTATCGTTGACCGCCTTGTAATAAAAGAAGGTATACGTTCAAGACTTGCCGATTCAATCGAAACGGCAGTCAGTCTTACCGACGGACTTCTTATGGTTGACGTTATCGGCGGAGAGGAATTGCTCTATTCGCTTAACTATGCCTGCCCTGAGCACGGTGTTAGCATTGAAGAACTTGAACCCCGTTCATTTTCTTTCAATAATCCTTTTGGCGCCTGTCCCAAATGTCTGGGTCTCGGTGTGTTTATGCATATCGACCCCAAACTCATCGTTCCCGACGGTAGTCTCTCAATCAACGACGGCGCGATAAAGGCAAGCGGTTGGGGAAAGGCGGATGGCGGCACTATCGCTCATATGTATTTTGAGGGCTTGGCTAATGCCTATGATTTTTCTCTCGATACTCCGTTTGATGAGCTTTCAAAAAAAGCTAAAGACGTGATTTTTTACGGAACAAAGGGCAAAAAAATTAAGCTTGAACGAAGAAGCGAATACGGCTCGGGAACTTATATGACGGATTTTGAGGGTATCATAAATAACCTTGAAAGACGCTATAAAGAAACCACAAGCGATTATTCACGCAACGAAATCGAAAGCTATATGATAACCGATAATTGTCCTGAATGCGGCGGCGCAAGACTTCGCAAGGAATCTCTTTGCGTAACCGTAGGCGGTGTCAATATCAATGAGTTTGTGCATAAATCGATAAACGAAGAGATTGAGTTCATTGATTCCCTTGTCCTTACAGAGCGAGAAGAGATGATTGCACATATGATTCTCAAAGAAATCAGAAGCAGACTTCATTTTCTTTCAAGCGTTGGTCTTGATTACCTTTCTCTCTCTCGTTCATCTGCAACGCTTTCCGGCGGCGAAGCGCAGAGAATACGTCTTGCAACTCAGATAGGCTCGTCTCTTATGGGCGTGCTTTATATTCTCGATGAGCCGAGCATCGGTCTTCACCAGAGGGATAATGAAAAGCTTATAGCAACGCTTAAACACCTGCGCGATATCGGCAATACTCTGATTGTTGTTGAGCACGATGACGATACAATGCGTGCGGCGGATTATATAGTTGACGTAGGTCCCGGTGCAGGTGTTCATGGCGGTGAAATTGTTGCCTGCGGCTCAATTGATGACATCATCGCTTGCGAAAACTCCGTAACGGGTCAGTATCTCAGCGGCAAAAAGTTTATTCCCGTACCCGAGAAACGCAGAGAGGGTAACGGCAAAAAGCTTGTTGTTCACGGCGCGAGAGAGAATAATCTCAAGAATATTGACGTTGAGATTCCTCTCGGTAAGTTTATATGCGTAACCGGTGTTTCGGGCAGCGGTAAATCATCGCTGATAAATGAAATACTGAATAAGCATCTTGCAACCGAGCTCAACGGTGCCAAAAAGATTGCCGGTAAACACGATTCTGTCAGCGGTGTTGAATATCTTGATAAGGTTATCAATATCGATCAGTCGCCGATTGGCAGAACTCCGCGTTCCAACCCTGCAACCTATACGGGCGTTTTTAACGATATCAGAGAGCTTTTTGCCTCAACCGTTGATTCAAAGAAAAAAGGCTATAAAGCCAACCGTTTCTCGTTCAACGTCAAAGGCGGCAGATGCGAAGCCTGTCAGGGTGACGGTATAGTCAAAATTGAAATGCATTTTCTTGCTGATATCTATGTTCCCTGCGAGGTTTGCAGGGGTCAGCGATATAATAAAGAAACTCTTGAGGTGCGTTATAAAGGTAAGAATATCCATGATATTCTTGAAATGACGGTTGAAGAGGGGATGAACTTTTTTGAGAGCATACCCAAAATTCACCGCAAAATGAAAACTCTTTATGACGTTGGTCTGGGATACGTTAAAATCGGTCAGCCCGCAACAACGCTTTCGGGCGGCGAGGCGCAAAGAGTCAAGCTTGCAACGGAGCTTGCAAAGCATTCAACGGGCAAAACGATTTATATTCTTGATGAGCCCACAACGGGTCTGCACACTGCCGACGTTCACAGGCTGATTGACGTTTTGCAGAGGTTTGTTGATTCGGGCAACACAGTGCTTGTTATTGAGCATAACCTTGACGTTATCAAGGTTGCCGACCATATTATCGATCTCGGTCCCGAGGGCGGTAACGGCGGCGGTAATGTTGTTGCCGAAGGTACTCCCGAAGAGGTTGCAAAAAATCCTGAATCATATACGGGTCATTACCTTAAAAATGTATTATAAAAAATAAAGCGGATGCAAATTGCATCCGCTTTTGTTTGTTATCAGAGAGTGATTGTCTGCTGTGAAGCCTGCTGAGCAAGAGATTTCTTGAGCTTATCGCAGAAATCTTCAGAAGCTTTTGCGATGTTCTTTTCATTCTTAACCATGCTGTATTTGCCGTTTTCGCCCATAAGAGCCTCAAATGCGCTGGTGTAAGCTTCATCCTGGAGTTTTGAAAGAGCTGTTGTTTCCCAATCAGCACCGTTATTCTTTACGAAATACATAATGTGGTAGCCGTATGAGGATTCGATGATATCGCAATCGCCTTCTTTTCTTGCGGGGTCGATAGCCCAGAACTTAAAGTTATCAACATAGTTTGAGCTGGGGATAATACCTTCATAAAGACCGCCGTTTTCTGTTGAAGCTGTATCTTCGTTATATTTCTTAACGATTGCCTTGAAAGCGTCTTCTGAACGGCCGTTCTTTATCCATTCTTCCTGAACCTTAACTGCTTCTGCGTGAGTTGCCTTCTTCTGGTCCTCTGTGGGAGTTTTGCCTTCAGCAACGTCAAACTTGATGAGGCAGTGACGAACGTCAACGTTGTTACCTGCAAATGAGGGAGCGTCAACAAGAACAACGAAAGCAGCTTTTTCTGTTGTGAATACCTTCTTGTCGCCTGCCTTGCGGCTTGCATCGAAGAGCCAATCTGCAGCTTCTTCCGATACGGTTGTCTTGAAGGTGTTGTGAGTCATATATTTGTTTTCAACTGTGGGGTCAACCTCTGTGGGCTTTGTGCCTTCTTTGAGGTCAGCATTCTTATGCTCAAGAGCTGCGGCTTTGAGAGTTTCTGCATCTGTTGCTTTTGCGAGAACAGCGTTTGCAGCGTCAGTTGCCTTCTTCTGCTCGTCAGCTTTTCTCTGGTTGAATTCTTCGTCGAGTTCGCCGTCAGCCTTTGTGATAGCGGGAATGTCGATCTTATAATAACGAAGGTTTGCGTAGTTATATGTTTTTACGTTTTCTTTGTATTCAGCTTCAACCTGTTCCTTGGTTACGCTTTCGTTAGCCTTTGTCTGCATATCGTCGTTGTAACGGGTAGCGAGAAGCTCAACTTCAAGAAGTTCGCGGAGACCTTTTTCGTTAAGACCCTTTGAATAGCTGCTTCTGATGAAAGCGTTAAGAGAGGAGCCGCCTTCTGTTGCCTGCTTTTCAAGTGAAGCGATAACCTCATCGATCTGTGCCTGTTCTTCGGGAGTGAGCGCATAATTTGCAGCCTTTGCTTCGTTATAGAGTGAGAACTGCTGGAAAGCAAGGTTTGCAGCATACTGAGCGATAGCCTGGTCATACATAAGTTCGTTGCCGGCTTCATCTTTCTGACCTGAAGAAACTTCGTTGGGAGCCTTATCGAGAGGGAAGCCCATGGACATACCCTGCTGCTGATAGCTTGATTCCATCTGAGCAAAGTACTGGTAAGACATATTATAGTAATAGTCAAACTGTGCAACAGAAACCTTGGTGTCGCCAACTGTGAGTGCGGTACGCATTTTTCTGTCAATGCCAAAATGATCAACTATAAACCAACCGATGCCTGCAACGATGGCAACAGCAACAAGAACTGCTGTGACCTTCTTGGCAATGCTGATGGCAGTTGTACGCGTTTTAATGTTTTTGGCGTTCTTCTTTGCTGCCTTAGCTAACCTTTCTTTTCGTTCTTCGCGGTAGATTTCGGCTTTGCTTTTGGAGCTTTCGTTTTTAGCCATTTTGTGTTCATCCTTTTCTCTGTTGAATTAAGCGCCGATACGGATATCGGCAGAACGTATATATATTATACTATTTCTATAAAATAAGCAAGCTTTTTTTATAAATTTTATGTTATTTACGATAATTGTTTACAAATTACCGTTTAAAAACTCGGTTCTGAACCATATATCGGCAACTTCAAAGCTTTTGCCGTTAAGATAATTGAGCATTCCTGCGTCGGTTGTGAAAGCGAATTTGAGACGGTAAGAATATAAAAATTGCTTTTTATAGCCGCCGTGAGCTTTGTTGAGTTCGTTTGTGCCGTATTTGCCGTCACCCAAAAGAGGATGACCTATGCTTGCAAAATGCGCTCTTATCTGATGGGTTCTGCCTGTCAGAAGCTCAACCTCAACAAGGCTGAGGTTTTTGTTTTCAGCGATAACGGAATATTTGGTGCGGATTTCTTTTGCACCGTTTTTGGGCTGAGTGAAAACGGTAACCTTGTTTTTCTTTTCGTCTTTAATCAGCCAGCCTTCGAGCAAGCCTTTCTTTTTGGCAAGCTTGCCGTGAATGACGCAAAGATAATATTTTTCAAGCTCTCTGTCCTTGAGCTTTTGGTTAAGGATACGCAGACTTTCTGCGTTTTTTGCTGCGATAACAATGCCGCCCGTGTTGCGGTCAATTCTGTTAACAAGAGACGGCACAAAGGAGTTTTCAGCTTTTGGGTCATATTCTCCTTTTTCATAAAGATAACGCTTGACTCTTGTTATAAGCGTATCGTTATATTCGGTTTCATCGGGATGCGAAAGCAGTCCTACTTTTTTGTCAAGAAGAAGAATATTATCATCTTCATAAACTATATCAATCTTTTTTGAAGCGGAAAGAAAATCATAATGCTCTTCGGCAGGTGCAAAGAATTCATCGTTGATATACATATCAACCGTATCACCTTCTTTGAGCCTGAGCGAAATTTCGCCTCTTTTGCCGTTGACCTTTATTCTTTTCATTCTGATATACTTATACATCAGCGACTGAGGCAGATTAGGGACTGCCTTTGAAATGAATTTATCGAGCCTTTGACCCGAATCGTTTTTTGAAATTGAAAAGCTTTTCAAAATTAGTCCTCCGATTTAAAAAACATACTGTTGAAAATTGAACGAATATATGCAATAATATTAAAAGCAACTCTTACAGGGAGATAAAAAATGAGCCAGCAAAAAGAAAACGTTCATAAAAATCACAGGTCCAGGATGCGCGCAACAATCCGCCAAACAGGTGTTGAAAGCATACCTGATATCAATCTGCTTGAATATCTTTTGTTTTATTCAATACCGCGCAAGGATACAAACGAGATAGCGCATAATCTGCTTGATGCTTTCGGCTCGCTTAACGGAGTTCTGAATGCGAGTTATGAACAGCTTCTTGAGGTTGAGGGGATGGGCGAAAATTCGGCGCTTCTCATTTCTTTGATTCCCGGTATCTGCAGGCGTTACGTTGAAAGCGGAGAGGGCAAGAAAATAAATCTTTCGGAACCGGAAGACGTTGTGAATTATATCAAAACGAAGTATTACGGCGAAAATAAAGAAGTTTTCTATTTGCTTTGCCTTGATGCTTTGGGTAATCTCATTAATTGTTGCAAGCTCGGTGAAGGAACGGCAGAAACGGTTTTGTTTGATAAAAGAAGCGTTCTTGAAACCGCTTTCAGAAATAAGGCGGATACCGTTATCTTTGCACATAATCATCCTAACGGCGTTGCGGCTCCTTCAAAAACCGATATGGACACAACGGGAGAATTTGTTTTGCTTTTCCGAAAGGTAGGTATCAGACTTGCCGACCATATAATTATTGCGGGCAACGATACCATCTCGCTTGCAACAACGGGGAAATATACCCTTTTATTCAGATAACATATATGCGGCAGGAATTATTCCTGCCGCTTTTGATTTTTGGTTATCAGAATTTGATTACAATCTTGTGTGTGCCCGCTTTGCCGTTGATTTTGAGGATTGAAGCATCGGAATCTTCAATTGGTTCAAGCTCATAATCGGCATCGCAATCGATTGAAGCGAAGGGTTTGTGAACGTAGATTTCAGTAGGAACGGCATATTCCTTGTCCTGTTCGAACTCAAGAGTAAAGATGCCGTTTTCTCTGTCGGTTGTGTAGCTTGTTATGTTACCGCAAACGGCAATGGGAGAAGTTCTGTTGAGACATTCCATAATCGGGTCTGTGAGAAGTCCGTCATAATATGCCCAATATGTGTGGCTCCAGCGGTTGCTGTCAAATTTATCAAGCAGGAAATTGATGTGGAAAAGCCAATCTCTGCCTTCTGACTGACCGCCCCATTCGCCGACAACAACAGGAACGTCGAGTCTCTGCTGGGACTTTCTGTGCTGGTCAAAGATTGAACCGACTCTTGAATTGCTTGCGTATTTATATGCAGGTGTATCAACCATAAGGTCATATGCGTGGGGAGCAAAGCATACCTTTTCTTCTTTAACACCGTCATAGTTGATAACCGGTGTGCTGTAAGGAATGCCCATATTTGAATAGTAGCTGTTTTCCATCATCATGATGCCGTTATCGGTAACGTTTCTGATAGCTTTTGCGGTTCTGTTAAGGAACGTTGAATATGCGCCAACGTCAAACTTATAAATCAGACCGTTTGCGGCGCTTGTTACCTTGCGGAACAAATCGGGGTCATTGAAAGGCTCAAGAACTCGGATGGGGTTGCCGGTGATAATCTGCTTTGCCATCCAGCCGATATTACATCTCTTATCAGTGATAACGGTTTTTGCAACGCTGCAAATAAGCTTTCTGAAAACCTTGCCGCCGTCTGTGCCGGGAAAGGGTTCATTGAGCATATCAAAGCCGAAAAGAGCAGGGTGATCCTTGAATCTTTCTGCAACGTGCTGCCACATTTTGCAGAAATAGGTCTGCAGAGGAATGCCGTTATATTCGGCGTTGTTCCAGAAATTATCAAAGGCTTTGTGAACGGCCTTGCCCCAGAAATATCCTTCAGCCCAAACGATTTTAGTTTTTTTGAATTTTGCGCCGTCGGTCAGGCAAGCCCAATACGGTGCGCCGTCGCCTGCCATACCTTTGAAACCTGCGTAGAGGTCCTGGTGCATATCAAGATAGAAATAGATGCCGTATTTTGCACAAAGGTCAGCAACGTTTTGAATTTTGTCAAGATATTCTTCGTTATACTTGAAAGGTTCGGGTTCAACGGCGTCCCAGGTCATACCGAGTCTCACAAGGTTAAAGCCGTTTTGGCTGAGCTTTTTGATAAGCTCTTCGTTGAACGGAACGTCATACGTTCTCTGCTCTTCTCCGTTTTTGTTGTAACCCTTATCGCAAAGGTTAACGCCGTTAAAAATTCTTTCTCTTCCCTCAGAGTCAACGAACTTTTGCTTGAAAGTGGTTATTTTTTTCATAAAACAAAACCTCACGATTTATCATGATTTATATTATTATATCATTAAAGCTCGGTCTTTTCAATAAATTTTGGAAAACAATTAAAAAAGATATCAAAGTCAGACGTTTGACTATTGCCAATGGATAATTTTTATGATAAAATCAAAATGTAAATATTTGCGCTTTGTCAAAAGCGAAAAATCTGAAAGAATAGGGGTAATCACCAATGGCAGCATCAGTTTTATTCAAAGCATTCTGCAGAACATATCAGGGCGTTTTCAGAGTTGCGGTTAATTTTCTTGACTGGACAGAACCCAAACTTGTAAAGGGTGCAGGCAGCGTTAAGAAGCTTCCCGAGGTTGTTAAAGCAAACGGTCATAACAAGGTTCTTGTTGTAACCGATAAGGGACTTATGGGTCTCCATCTTCTTGACGGTCTTTTTGAAGGTCTTGATAAGGCAGGCGTTGAGTATTTTGTTTATGACGGAACTCAGCCCAATCCCACTATCGATAACATTGAAGAGGCAAGAAAGCTTTATGCGGATAACGGTTGCTCGGCAGTTATCGCTTTTGGCGGCGGTTCACCTATGGACTGCGCAAAGGCTGCCGCTGCAAGAATAGCAAGACCCAACAAAACGGTTCAGAAGATGAGAGGCACTCTTAAGATTCTCAAGAAGCTTCCCACAATCTATGCCGTTCCCACAACCGCAGGCACAGGTTCCGAAACAACAATTGCAGCCGTTGTTTCAGACCCCTCAACTCATGAAAAATATGCTCTTCAGGATCCTGTTCTTCGTCCGAAATATGCAGTTCTTGATCCTGAGCTTACAATCGGTCTGCCTCCTCATATTACTTCAACAACAGGTATGGACGCTCTTACTCACGCTGTTGAAGCTTATATCGGCCACAGCAACACAAAGGCAACTGCCGCTGCTGCCGAGAAGGCAACCAAGATGATTTTTGAAAACATTCTCAAGGTATATGAAAACGGCAAGGATATCGAAGCAAGAGAGAATATGCTCGAAGCTTCTTATCTTGCAGGTATCGCATTCACAAGAGCTTACGTAGGTTACGTTCACGCAATCGCTCATAACCTCGGCGGTATGTACGGCACACCTCACGGCCTTGCAAATGCAGTTGTTCTGCCTTACGTTCTTGAATATTTCGGCGAAACCGCATATGCACCTCTTGCAAAGCTTGCTGTTATCGCAGGTCTTGACACAAAGGGAATGAACGACGAGCAGAAGGCAAAGCTCTTCATTGAATCAATCAAAGAGTTTAATAAGAAAATGAATATTCCCGAAAAGCTCGATATTCTCGAAAAGGATATTCCCACAATCGCAAAGAGAGCTCTCAAGGAAGGCAATCCGCTTTATCCCGTTCCCAAGATTATGGACCTTGAGGACTGTATGGCGGTTATCAGAAGAATCGCAAAATAAGCAATCAATCAGATTGCTCGTATAATTAAAGGGTGAGACAAAATGAATATTAAAAAAATTATCAGCTTCTTTATGGCTTTCGTAATGGCTTTTTCGGTCTGCGTTATGAACGTTAGTGCTGACGATAAAGTCTGGGAGCCAAAGAATGACGCACCGTTTGTTTTTGTTCACGGTTTTAACGGCTGGGGCGGCTCCGAAGATATCAACGGCGTTCTGCCTTATTGGGGAGCAACAACGGGCAACCTTATGCAGTATCTTCAGTTTGAAGGCTATGAATGTTATTCTGCTTCCGTAGGTCCGCTTAACAGCGCGTGGGACAGAGCTTGCGAACTCTATGCTCAGCTTATCGGCGCAACGGTTGATTACGGTGAGGCGCATTCAAAAGAATTCAACCACGAAAGATACGGCAGAACGTATTATGATCCGCTTGTGCCTGATTGGGGCAAGCTTGACGAAGCCGGCAAAATCAAGCAGATTCATCTTATCGGTCACAGTTTCGGCGGCACAACGGTGAGAATGCTTATCCAGCTTCTTACCGAAGGCAGTGAAGCAGAAAGAGCCGTAACACCCGCAGAAGACCTTTCGGGCCTTTTCACGGGCGGCAAAAGCGATTGGGTCAAGAGTGCAACAGCAATCTGCACTCCCCATAACAGCGCAACTATTTATTATCCGCTTAAAGCGCTTGGTCTTGACAAGGTTGTTCAGTTTCTGAGCTATCTTTACGTCGGCATTGTAGGCAGAAGTTCAATTAACGGCGGTTTTGTTGATTTTCATATGGAGCAGTTCGGTCTTTCTGAAGAACCGGGCAGCGGTGATTCGGTTGAGTTCTTCAAAGCGATGAAAAACGTTCTTGATAACCGAGAGGATTCATGCCAGTATGACCTGACTCCCGAGGGCAATAAAAAGCTCAACGATGAGCTTGATATTAATGAGGATATCTATTATTTCTCATATCCGTTTTCAACAACAAGGGAGTTTCCGCTTCTGGGGGTTCAGCTTCCGATTATGAAAACGAATCCCGTTATTTATCTCTGTGCTCTTATGATGGGCATCATGCAGTTTACCGATCCTTATACCGGCATCGTTTATGACGAAAAATGGCTTGCAAACGACGCGCTTGTTAATACGGAAAGCGCAAAATATCCGCTTGATGAGCCTTACGCTGAATTTGATTCCGCAAACATCGAAACAGGTGTCTGGAACGTTATGCCCGTAAGTACGGGTGACCACGGAACGGCAATCGGTCTGTTTGCAGATGAAGAGCAGACAAGGGCGTTCTACCTTGAAATGTGTGAGATGCTCAACGCGCTTCCTGATTAAAATTTAAAACGTCAAAGGGCGATTCTTTTGAACCGCCCTTGATTTTTGAGGTGAAATAAATGAAAAGAATTGTCAGTGCACTTCTTGCGCTGGTCATTGCCGCGGCGTGCATTATTCCTGCGGCTGCCGCAACGTCTTTGCAGACGGCAAACGTCAGCAGTTTTGTGAGAATAATTGACGGTTTATTTGAAAATATTGAAAGATTTTTTCGCAAAACTTTTGAAACCCGAAAGAATTATTCGGATTATACCGAGCTTTGCTCAATTCCCGAAACAGAAAACGGCTACGTGCCGCAGGGATATTGTCTGAGTGAAGACGGTAAGAGTCATATAATCTCGTATTATCACGCCGATAAAGCATCTGTTCTTGTTTTTATAAATTCGGAAACAGGTGCTGAAGAAAAAATCGTTTCGCTCAAAACCGCAAGCGGCAAGGATTTCACAGGTCACGCCGGCGGAATTGCACAAGAAAACGGCTGGTTTTATATTTGCCACGGCAGCAAGATTTACAGAATTGCGATGGCTGATATTGAAGCGGTAACTAACGGAGGAGAGGTTGCTCTCGGTGCAAGCGTAGAGACAGATGTAAAATGTTCATATATCAACAGCGATGGTAAATACCTTTATGCAGGTGAATTTTATACGTTTGATTTTAACGGCGCATACGATACCGATTCATCTCATCATATATCCGTATCGATCAGCGAAAGGTCGTATTCCCGTTGCAACGCCTATAAGCTCAGCGATTTTGAAGCAGCTTTTGACGGCGGTGAGCTTGTTCCCGAGTTCGTTTTAACAACACCCAACAGGGTGCAGGGTTTTGCAAGGCTTGCTGACGGAAGCTTTGTTTTGAGCACTTCTTTCGGCAGAGATAACGATTCGTTTATGCTTGTTTACGAAGACGTAACAAAGGATGAAGCAGGTGCAGAACTTGATTTTGACGGCAAAAAAGTTCCTGTTTATTATCTGAATAACAGTCGCAAAACCGCAGCTTTGCGCGAACCGCCTATGCTTGAGGGCATTGACGCCAACGGTAACGAGGTAATCGGAATTTTTGAATCGGGTGCTGAAAAATACAGCGACAGCGCATTTATTGTTAACAGTGTTTGCAATTTTAAAGTGAAATAAAGAATCAGCGTGTCACCATTGCGGCGGCACGCTGATTCTTTTTTATTTCTTTTTTAATCTTTCGCAAAGCTCTCTGTCCGGGGTAACCCACATCGTATTGTATGTGTGATAAATAACTTTGCCGGGTTTTGCTCCGCTTGGTTTTTTGAGAGCCCTGACTTCGGTATAGTCTACTGCGACTTGGGAGGATTCTCTGCCGCCGCTGTGATATGCGGCAAGTGCGGCTGCCTGGCGGCAGGTCAGCTCAGGAATAATATCTCCGTTGCCGATAACAACAACGTGTGAGCCGGGGATTTTTTGAGTATGGAACCAGGAATCGTCTTTTGCTGCAGTTTTAAACGTCAGCAGGTCGTTCTGCACGTTGTTTCTGCCAACGAGAATTGTATAACCGTCATCAGAAACATATTCAAGAGGGGGCAGGGGTTTCGGTTTTTTGCCTTTGTCATTTTTGGCGCGTTTCAGATAACCTTGCTCATAAAGCTCAGTTCTTATTTCGGCAAGCTCCGTGTAACCGTCTGCGCGGTTAACGCTGTCAATAACCGATTCAAGATAAGCCAATTCCTGCTCGCTTTGCTCAATCAGTTCGCCAAGCATACTTTCGGCAGTTTTGGCTTTTCTGTATTCTTTGAAATATTTTTGTGCATTCACAGAGGGCGAAAGCGCAGGGTCGGCAGAGATGCGGATAACCTTGTTTTCGTCATAAAAATTCTCAAGGTCATAAAAAAGAGAGCCTTTTTCAAGTCTGTATTGGTTGGCAAGAATCAGCTCTGCATTGATGCGAAGCGAATCTTTGTCGGCGCAGGCGTCAAGCTCAGCCTGCCTGCTCTGGAGCTTTCTTGCGGCTCTTGCGGAGGCATTCTGCAGCAGCTTGAGAAGCGATTGGCTTCTCTGACGTGTGCGTTCAAAACGGTCTTTTTCGTAATAGAAATCATCGAGCAGTTGCGAAAAACTTTCAAACTCTTTTGCTGTTACGGCAAAGCCGTATTGAGTGATATCCATAAATGTAAAGTCATAAGGCTTTACACTTTCTCTTATAAGCATAGTTGGGTTTGATTTGCCTGTTTCAAGAACCGATTTTATCTGCGAAAGCTTCTTTGTGAGCCTTTCAAAAGCAATATCGCTCATCTCGCAGGCAAGACCGTCATCCGGGTAGGCATATGAAGCAATCTCTCGGCTTATCAAGGGAGAAACGCCTTCAACGGTTTCAAGAATTGCGCCCGAGAGACGCTTGCCGATGCAATTTCTGATTGTATCGGCAACGGTTTCAACGCTGTTTTCAATAAGGTTAAGTTTATTTTGGTGAGGCGGTAATTCATATTTGAAAGTGGGCAGTATTTGCCTGACTGATGATTGCGTAAAGTCAATTCGCTTTACAGAGTCAATAATGTTTCCGTCTGAATTAATGAGAATGATGTTACTGTGTTTTGCCATAATCTCAATGCAGATGGTGAACGTAACGGCATCGCCGATTTCGTTGGTGCCTGCAAGGTCAATAAAAATAACTCTGTCAAGACCAAGCTGGCGGATATCGGTTATAACGGAGCCTGTCAGATGCTTGCGCAGAAGCATACAAAGCATTGGCGGTGTTGCAGGATTTTCGGGTGCATTTGCCGTCAGATGCAAACGGGGACTGTTTGCGCTTGCGGAAAGAAGCAGACGGTAAGCTCCTTCTCTTGAGCGCAGATGAAACACCAGCTCGTCTTTTGAGGGCTGGTGTATTTTTTCTATTCGGCTTCCGACGATATATTGCGAAAGCTCTTGCTTCAATAAATTTAAGGTAATTCCGTCAAGGGGCATAGTGGTTTCCTCTTATCAGATATGATATGTAACGGGGGAGGTCTGGTTGATAACTTCAACCTCCGCATCAAAGTGTTCTTTCAGTTTTTCTGCAATAACCGTAACAACAGGGTTTTCGGTTTCAAAATGACCTGCAGCAATGATAGTCAGACCAAGTGCTTTTGCTTCAAGAAATTCGTGGTGTGAAACGTCTCCGGTAATATAAGCATCACAGCCTGCGGCGCAAACGTCACAGATGAAATCCGCACCTGCGCCGCCGCAGAGAGCAACTTTTTTAATGGATTTACCGCTGTCTGCAAGACGTACGCCTGTTGAAAGCTTTTCAGCGCAAAGCTTTGCGAGCGAGTCAGCAGAAGATTCATTAATTTCAGCAACTCTCACCATTGAAGCCTCACCGCATTCAGTAAGAGGTACTGCGTTTTCAAAACCGAGAGCAGATGCGAGAGCATCGTTAACACCGCCTTTGGCGATATCAAGGCTCGTGTGAGCACAGATTGCGGCAATACCGTTTTTAGCAAGCAGAAATGCAGGGTCGTTATCCGTAAAGCTTTTTACTGCTCTGAAAATAACGGGGTGGTGGCTGACAATCAGGTCGGCATTCATTTCTGCAGCTTCTTTTACAGCTTCGGGAGTGATATCCAGCACAACGGCGATTTTTTTTACGGGTTTTAAACTTTCGCCAACAATCATACCGCTGTTATCCCATTCGCACTGTGCAGCAAACGGAGCGATTGTGTCTATAAAATCATAAATATCTTTAACCGTGGGGTTACATTTCATTGATCTTTTCCTCCGTTTCGCAGATGATACGGTAAAGATAATCTGCAGTTTCGGGACTTCCGTGAGCCTTTTCTGCTTCCAGTTTGGTTTTCAGACGGCAAACCATTTTGGAAAGATATTGCTTTGCCTCATCTTTTTTGCACTCGGGAAGCCTGCCGTAATATATGTAAGCATCAGAATATTCTTTGTTTTCTCCGCACCAACGGGCACAAAAGGCGCAGTAGAGCTTGCCGCCATCGGTGCAGGCATCTTCTTTTAAAATTTCAAATCCGTTTTTGATAAGGTAGTTTCTGATATCTTCCGCGTGCGATTGCGGCTGAAGAATCAGCAGTTTATCGGGGTTTTTGAGCCATTCTGCTCTTGCAACAAGTTCAGCCATCAGCGTGCCGCCCATACCGCACATAATAAAATCGTCGGCTTCGCTTGCTTCGATTTTATCAAAGCCGTCTGAAAGGCGGAGCGTTATTTTATCCGCAATTCCATAGAGTTCAACGGTCTTTTTTGCATTATCAAGCGGACCCTTGCGCAAATCGCAGGCAAGAGCCGAGGGGCATACGCCGTTTAAAACCAGCCAGGCGGGAAGATAGGCGTGGTCAGTGCCGATATCGGCGGCAATTCTGCCGCTTCGCACCATCTTCGCCGCCATCATGATTCTTTCGGAAAGCTTAAGCATTTGCAAGGAATGCGTTCATCTTTGCGATGAGTTCATCCGCGTTAACACCGTGTACCATGCAAGCCTGAGCAACGCTTTCGTTTCTTGCTGAGGGGCAACCGAGGCAATGCATACCCATTTCAAGGAAGAAGGGAGCAAGCTCGCGGTTAGCATCAAGAATTTCGCCGATTTTCATGTCTTTTGTGATTTCTTTCATTTCAAAACTTCCTTTCAAAACAGATGTAGTTAGTATAACATATATTTAGTTTAATATCAAGGCTATAAATAATTGACATTCGCGAAATTTCGCGTTAAAATAAAATGTCAAAGAAATTTTTGAGGGTAGCTTATGAAAAATATGACGTGGCGGTAATCGGCGGCTGTGCGGCAGGTATGGCGGCGGCGATAAACGCCAAACGAAGAAACCCGAAACTTAATATAGCAATAATAGAAAAGCTTCCGAGACTCGGCAAAAAAATTCTTGCAACGGGTAACGGCAGATGCAATCTGACCAACCTTAATGCAAAATGCTCAGATTATAAAAATTCCGATTTTGTTCTGCATGCGCTTGTTGCTTACGGACCTGACAGAGTTATCGGATTTTTTGAGTCTATGGGTCTGCTGACCTACAACGATTCTGAAGGCAGGGTATATCCGAGAAGCAATATGGCTGCGTCTGTGCTTGACGCATTACGCTTTGAGGTTGAAAATCTCGGCATTGACGTTGTTTGTGATACGCCTGTTGAAAACGTGAAAAAGACAGACGGCGGATTTATTTTGAACGGTAATATCAAATGCCGTAAGCTTCTCATTGCAACAGGCGGTAAGGCATCTCCGTCACAAGGCTCCGACGGCAGCGGATATGCGCTTGCAAGCAGTCTCGGTCACACAGTAACAAAGCTTTATCCTTCACTTGTGCCGCTGACTGTCAACGGTAACGTTAAGTCGCTTAAAGGTGTAAGAGCGCGAAACGTAACGCTTACTCTCACAAACGGCAAAACCGTAAAAACCACTTCGGGTGAATTACTCTTTACGGAAAACGGCATATCAGGCATTGCGGCGATGGAGCTTGCCTCAAAAGTAGGAGAGTTGCTTGATGATGTAAAGTGCAAGCCCTTTACCGAGGTTGATTTTCTTCCTGATTTCTCCGAAAAAGAGTTGGTTGATTATCTCCTGAATATCAGAAAAATCAAGGGCAATTGCCCTGTTGATGTTCTTTTTACGGGCGTTTTGCCTTGGGCGATAGGTGTTGAGATTTGTAAAGCTATGAAGCTTTACAAGCAAGACAGGCTTATTTCGTCATTAAGTAATACGGATGTTGTTCAAGTTGCAAAAAAGGCAAAAAAATATGAGCTTGAAATTAGCGGCGCAAAGGGCTTTGCAAATGCGCAGGTAACAAGCGGCGGTGTTTCGGTCAGCGAAATCAACCCCGAAACAATGGAATCGAAGCTTTGCAAGGGGCTTTATTTTGCAGGCGAGATAATTGACGTTGATGCAGGCTGCGGCGGATTCAATCTGCAATGGGCGTTTGCATCCGGTTTGCTTGCAGGCGAAAATATTTGGTAAGGTAAGAATATATGATTAAAATAAGCGAAATTAAATTACCTCTTGAAAGCGATGAGAGCGCGCTTCGCTCTGCGGCGGCAAAGGCTCTGCGCTGTAAAGAGGAAAAAATCAAATCAATTCAGATATCCAAAAAAGCTGTTGATTCCCGTAAAAAGGATAACGTGTTTTTTGTTTATAACGTTCTTGCTGAGGTTGACGGTGACGAGGCTTCCGTTATAAATCACGCCAAAAACCCGAGAGTTGAAGCTGCAGAGATTTATAAATACGAAATGCCCGAAATCAGAAGAACAAGCACTTTGCGCCCTGTTATTGCAGGCTTCGGACCTGCAGGATTTTATGCGGCTCTTATTCTTGCGAGAGCAGGCTTTAAGCCTCTTGTTCTTGAAAGAGGCGCAGACGTTGACACAAGAACAAAGGACGTAAACGGTTTCTGGACTTCGCGAAAGCTTAACACCGAGAGCAACGTTCAGTTCGGCGAAGGCGGTGCGGGAACTTTTTCCGACGGCAAGCTTACAACAGGCATCAAAGACCCTCTTTGCCGCAAGGTTGTTGAGGAACTTGTGCTTCACGGAGCACCTCCCGAAATCAGTTATTCTTCAAGACCTCATATAGGTACTGACCGTCTCGGTGCTGTTGTTAAGTCGTTCAGAGAAGAAATAATCTCTCTTGGCGGTGAGGTGCGTTTTGGTTGGAAGTTGACGGATCTTA
>JAFXJO010000042.1 GCA_017532185.1 Clostridia bacterium
CGAGCCGTAATCATCCTGGCCCGAAAAGCCTTTTATCGTGAAACGCTTATAAGCTTTTTTATACGGATATCCGCCTTTGAAAACAACCATACCCGCAACGTTTTCGCTGCCTGCGGTATGCGAAATATCATAGGATTCAATATATTCGGGCGGAGCTTTAAGACCGAGAAGTGTGCCCAGCTCATCAAGCGCCGCCGTTGATTTGCCTGTTTTGCCGAGATAAAGAGCAAGCTTCTGTGCCGCATTTGAACGGCACATTTCAACAAGCGAATGCTGCTCGCCTCTTTGCGGCAAAGCAATCGTTACCTTTCTTCCGGCAAGAGACGCAAGCCATTCCAAAAGCACCTCGCCGTCTTCAACCTCACCGTCAACCGCAACTCTGCGCGGCACAAAATCACGCATCGAATAATAGCTTCTGATAAGCTCGTGCCTTGCTTCGGGCAGATTTTCGGGCATATCTATAATGAAATGCTCACTGTCATAGAGCCTTGCGTCTTTAAATCTTAAAACGGAAAGGCACGCTTTTGGGGTGCTTTCGCCGCCCGAGCAAACGAGCGCAAAAACGTCCTGCTCCTCAACCGAAGCCGAAACAACCTTCTGCTTCTCCGTAACTTTTTTGATGGCGTTTATTTTATCGCGAATCTTTGCCGCTTTCTCAAATTCAAGGTTCTCCGCTGCTTCTTCCATCTTGGCGGTCAGCTCATCAATAACACTTCCCGAACCGTTGACAATGAAATCAAGAGCCTGTGCCACCGCCTCATTATGTGTTTCACGGTCTGTTTTGCCTGCACATGGCGCGGCACACTGACCGATATAAAAATTAAGGCAAGGTCTGCTCTTTTTATAATCTCGCGGAAAAACCTTTGAGCACTGCGGCAAACGGAAAATCTTTTTTGCCGAGTCAACGGCATTCGTTATGCCGTAAGAACCTGTATACGGTCCGATATATTCCGCACCGTCATCAAGACGCTGCTTGACGGCAAGAATATTCTTCCAGCCGTTATCCGTCACTTTTATATAATGATAACCCTTATCGTCTTTGAGAAGAATGTTATATTTGGGCGTGTGCTGTTTGATGAGCGAGCATTCAAGCACGAGCGCTTCAAACTCGCTGTCGCAGAGGATATAATCAAAATCCTCAACGTTTTCAACCATCTTGCGCACTTTTGCGGTATGGTTATTCTGCGAGCCGAAATAAGTGCTGACTCTGTTTTTCAGAGCTTTCGCCTTGCCCACATAAATAATTTCGTTCTTTTTGTTTTTCATCAGATAAACACCGGGTGTAAGGGGCAGACTCATTGCCTTTTTGCGCAACACGGGTAATCTTTCATTCATTCGGCTCACCTCCGCAAAACAAGATACACTTTAATTATAACCGCAAATGAAATTTTAAGCAAGTACCAAACTGACTGTTGCATAAAAGCGCACAGTGTGTTAAAATAACTTTTCGGACAAACAACGAAAGGATATCGGATATGGAAAACAACATCTTCAAGAATACCAAATATTTCATCATCGATATGGACGGCACCTTCTACCTTGACGGTAATATCATTGAGGGTTCGATTGATTTTATCGAAAAGGCAAGAGAAACGGGCAGAGATTTTTATTTCTTCACAAACAACTCCTCAAACAACGTTGAGGTTTGCAGAGCGAAGCTTGAAAAGATGGGCTTTCCCGTTGACGAAAACAGAGTTATCATTTCATCTCACGTTGCCGCCGATTATCTAAACAGAAATTACGCAGGCAAAAAAGTTTTTCTTCTCGGTAACGAAAGACTTACAGGCGATTTCAAAAAAGCAGGCATTAACCTCGTTGATGCCGACCCCGATATCGTTGTGCTCGGCTTTGACACAACTCTCACCTATCAGAAGATGTGGGATGCGGTTAAATACATTGACAAGGGCGCAATCTACATTGCCACTCACCCCGACCTCAACTGCCCCACCGCAGACGGCTATATGCCTGACACAGGTTCAATGATTGAACTTTTTGCCGCTTCAACAGGCAAAAGACCCCAGGTGCTCGGCAAGCCCATGACCGCAACGGTTGATTATATAACCGAAATGCTCGGCTGCGAAAGAAGCGAGCTTGCTTTCATCGGTGACAGACTTGCAACCGATATCGCAATCGGCGCAAACCACGGTATTCCCTGCGCTCTTGTTTACAGCGGTGTTACAACACCCGAAGAATATGCCGCATCGGATATCAAGGCGAGCGTTGCGGTTGAAAACCTCAAGGCTCTCGCAGATTATCTTTAATAACGGACACTCGCAGATTTTCAGTCTGCTTGCATAAATGTCGGTTCGAAACCTTCCCGACAGATACCTGCTCGGTGTCAAACAAAACTAAAGGCGCTGCATGGCAGCAAAAAGGAGCAAAAAATGAAAAAAAGGCAAAAACAAATCACCGCCCTTGTTCACGGGGCGATGATAGCGGCTATCTATGCCGCGGCAACCTACCTGAGCGCGGTTTTCGGAATTGCATACGGCAACGTTCAGTTCCGTTTATCCGAAGCGCTCACAATCCTCTCGGTTTTCACCCCGGCGGCTGTGCCGGGACTTACAATCGGATGCGTTATCGGCAATATCACAAGCCCGATGGGAATCTGGGATATTCTTTTCGGCTCGGCGGCAACCTTGCTTGCGGCTGTTTCGGCAAGGGCCCTGAGAAAAATCACTTTCAGAGGTTTCCCGTTTTTATCGCTTCTGATGCCCGTTGTTTTCAACGCCCTGATTGTTGGTGCAGAGATAACGTTCCTCTTCATTGAAGGCGATGCAAGCTTTGCGATTTTTGCAATTTCGGCTCTCGAGGTCGGTGCAGGCGAATTGGCGGTCTGCCTTGCAGGCGGAATCCCTCTGTTTTACGCAATCAAAAAATCGGGAATATTCAACAAAAACAATCTTCAATAACAGCAAAAGCGGCGGTCAGATGACCGCCGCTTGTTTTTTGTTCAAATCAAAGAATATGTCTTACAACGAATATTATCGCATTCAGAATATTGTTGATAATATACCAGCTCACCGAGAAAATATAGGGCGAGTAGAAGTTCCATTCGGAAGGCATATCGAGCGCGCCGATAAATGAGCCGTCATATTCATACGGTTCAAGGAAAGCTTTGGTTTCCATCTTGGCTATGCAGAGATTCTTGCAAGCCTCGCGTAAAGCATTACCCATACCAATCGGGTCGCGGTAATATGCCGCGGTAACGGCAATAACGTGAGAGGGACAGTTGATTGCCCAGATACCTGTGAGCATCGTATCGTTTCCGTTATAGACCGCGATAACGGGGTTCATATAGCCTGTACCCGTAAAGTTCCATGAATAGTCCGAAACAACGAAGTCCTCAAAGCCCCATTCATTTCTCAGCACGTCTTTCAGAAGTGCAGAGCTTGAGCCGCACCACTTTGTGCCGATGCGGTTGAACGCTGACATAACGCCTCTGCAGGGTGATTCCTTAATCGGAATTTCAAAAGCCTTGAGATAGATTTCGCGCATTGCCTGCTCGTCTGCCCAGGTGAATACGCCCTCTCTGTGAGATTCCTGGTCGTTCATAACAAAATGCTTGATTGTTACAACAAGGCCCTCTGAATTTGCGCCGTTGATAACAGCGGCAGCCATCTTGCCCGAAATAACGGGGTCTTCGGAGAAATATTCAAAGTTTCTGCCGCCTGCAGGATTTCTGTGGATATTAACGCCGGGAGCATACCAGATATCGGTGCTGATATCTCTTGCTTCCTTGCCCACTCCCTTGCCCATTTTTTCAGCAAGCTCAACGTTCCACGTGCAGGCAAGGCAGGTTTCGCAGGGATATGCCGTACCGCTGTCTGTAAATACTATACCGTTCTGACCCTTGACACTTGCAGGACCGTCGTTATCCCAGGTCTGCGGAATACCGAGACGTTCAACGCCTCTTGTGCCGTAACCGCCGTCAATAACCATCATAACCATTTCGTTAAGAGTAAGCTGGTCAAGGAAGGCATCCCAGAGACTTTCGTCGTTATAAACGTCTTTAAGAGTAATCACTTCGTCATATTCAACGCCATCTTGGGAACTTCGCCCTCTGTCTGCGGTTCGGGAGATTTATCAACGTTCTTGGTTGCTTCTGTTGCGTCAAGCTGTCTGAAAACGGGATAAGTGCCTTCTGCATCTGCTCTTGAAAGAACAGGGAAATTATTGTAAACGTCATCAAATCTGTTAACGATTTCGGTACCGGTTACGTCATCGTATTTCATTATTTTATCTTCGGCAAGCTCATATTCGAAGCTGTCGATATGTTCTCTTACGTTTTCACCGAGAATTATGGTATAAGTACCCTTTTCAAGCACCCATGCCTGTTCGTTCTTATGGTCATAGGATGCCATATCGTCAACGTCAAAAGTAACTGTGAGGGTCTGGCTCTCTCCGGGAGCAAGCAGGTCGGTTTTTGCATATCCGCCAAGACAGATTGCGCTTTTCTCGATGCCGCCCTCATAATAAGGAGCGCTGTAATAAACCTGCGCGGTATCCTTACCGCTTCGGTCACCTGTGTTTGTTATTTTAACCGAAACGGAAACAACACCGTCCTCAACGCTGTGTGCGGTCATTTCTTTATCGAAGGTTGTATAGGAAAGACCATAGCCGAAAGGATACTGAACCTTGTCTTTTGCAAAGGTTTCAAAATAACGGTAGCCGACGTAGATACCTTCAAGGTATTCAACATAGTATCCGCCGCCGTTATATTTGTTTGTGCCGAAGCATTCGCTTGAGGGATGGTCATCAACGCTGTAAGCAACGGTATCGGCAAGTCTGCCCGAGGGATTCACTTCGCCCTTGAGCATCTGCGCAACACCGAGAAGACCGAATTCGCCGGGAATCCAGACAATTGCCGCCGCCTTGATGTTTTCATAATCCTCAAGCCAGCCCATTTCCATAACGTTTGCGATGTTGAAAAGAACAATGATATTTTCAAAGGTTGCGTTAACCTTTTCAAGCATCTCTTTTTCTGTTTCGTTCAGACGGAGAACCTCATCTTCAAGGTCTGTACCCTCCGCGCTTGTGCGGCTGATCATAACAAGAGCCGTATCGGAATAAGCCTTTGCATTATTCATAACTTTATCGGTAAGCTTTGAAGCAGGCAATTCCTTGAGCGAGCTTTTTGCAAGAACAAGACCGAGAGCGTTGTTGATAACAGTATTTTGTGTGTGGGGTATTGCACTGGTTCCGCAATAATCCTCATAAATCTTGCGAAGCTCGGCATTATATTCAATACCTTCTTCGTCGAGAGCATCATAAAAGCTCACGGGATTATCGGAGGTTACACAGCCTGAACCTGCACCGCCGAAAAACGGGCAAACTGAACCTGCGCCGAAAATATTCAGCTTTTTACCTTCAAGCGGAAGTACGTTATCTTCGTTCTTGAGAAGAACAATGCCTTCGCCTTCAATATCAATCGCAATCTGCTTTGTTTCAGCGATAATTGCAGGGTCGATATCACCGCTTGTTGCAGTTGCACACGGTGCAAAAGACACAACAAGGAGAACAAGGGACATAATAACAGAAACTGTTTTCAGCATTCCTTTTTTCATCGAAATACCCCTTTCGTTTGTGCTTTTTCAACAATAATAGTTGCTGATGTTGAGCATAATTATATAATACAGAAAAAACCGTTGAAATGTCAACGGTTTTTTCGATTTTATAATTCAATTTTCCAAAATGCTACATTCAAACGCTCATATGTATATGAAATATAGAGAGCGCCGTCCATATATTCGATGGCAGGATAAGCAAACTCGCTGTCCTTCTTTTCTTCTTCAAGAGTAAGAATCGTTTCCCACGTTGCGCCGTTATCGGTTGATTTCTGCAGAGTCAACGGCGAACGTTCTCCCCAGTTTTCTTCAACGGGGTTTGAAAGCAGATAAAGACTGCCGTCGGGTGTTTTGACAAGGTCAATGCCGCTGTTGTTATTGGGCAGTTCGGTTGCATAAGCTTCGCACCAGCTCTCACCGCCGTCAACGGAATCGCTTCTGTAAATTCTGCCCACAGGAGTTCTTGTGAGCATATGCACCTTGCCGTTTTCGGATTCCCAGAGCGTGGGCTGAATCATCGGGATTTTATTGCTTGTGTAAGCGTTGAGAGTGTTAAAAATCGGTGTTTCACGCTCGGTTTTAACCTTTGATGATTTTCGCCACGTTTCACCGTCGTTATCCGAAATATCAACAAAGCAGTTCCATCCTCTGATTTCTGTGGATAACGGAGCAAGCACTCTGCCGTTTTCAAGACGGATACATTTATTTTTAACGGGACCTCTTCCGCCGCTTCTGTCACCTGCAACAAGTTCCTGCGGTTTTCCGAAGCTTCTGCCGCCATCGGTTGAAACGCTCACAAAGGTTCGCCACGTCGGAATATTTTTTCCTACCTTAAAATACAGGCAGATTTCACCGTTTTTGCGCAAAAAAAGAACAGGATTCCAATGGGGCAGATGCTTTGCATAAGAAACAACGCCGGGCGCCCCCCAACCGTTTTCGTCTCTGCGGGCAAACCAGATATCAACGTCGTCATCCTTTTCTTTTGTGCCGCCGAACCATGCCGCAACAACGCTTCCGTCAGGAAGCGGCAAAACGGTTGATGCGTGGCAGTTTGCTGTCGGAAGAGGGTTACATACAAATTCTTTTAACGTTTTCACATTCTCACTCACTTTTTAAATATTCAAATCAAAATCTTCAGGGTTAACTTCTCTGACCGAGGGCATTCTGCGCGGCACTCTTTTAAGAGGGTCATAAGAATATCTTCTGCACTTGCCGTCAGGGTCAACTATCCCTTTTTTGACGCAAAGAACGTTTTCTCCGTCAGGGCTGAGTCTGCCGTTTTTGCAGTTTCTGCAAACTGCTTCATAGGCATTTTTATTAAGAAGCTCGCTTTTCATCGTCCATCATACCTTTCTGCCTTGAATTTTAACATATTTTTCTTTGCTTATCAAGGTCAAAAATAAGAAGCGACGAGAAAAACAGAAGAGAAAGCGCTGCAGGCATTGAAAAAGAAAAAAGCTCGGCGCCGTCGGTCAGCGGCACCGACGTTTGCACCGCAACGGGAAATATCCTCAGCAACAAAGCACATACCGCACCCGAAAACGCGGAATGAATCAGGCGAAAAAGAAGAAACTTTTTCCAATCGGGTTTAAGCTTGCCTGCCGAAGCAAAAATCTGCATATGCACACACATTCCGCCAAAGGCGCAGGCACTTGCAATCAGCGGCAAAGGAAGCTTGCCCGCCGCCGACGCGCAGCCGCTTGTTATCTCCAGCAAACAAGAAACCGCAATTGCCGTTTTTTCGTTCGGCAAAAAAACAGAAAAAACCGTAATCAGTCCCGAAAAAAGCGTTGCAAGTGCGCTCACCGTGATTATGCCCGACGCACCCGAAGCAACGCTCTCAACAAAAATTTTTGAAAATGCTTTACTTCCGCGCTCAACACTTTTCTTCTCCGTTTCGGCAGATTCGGGTCTTGAAAAAAAGCCTGCAATCAACGCTGAAACGCAAAGCGAAGCAAAAATTATTCCGCCTGCTCTTTCGGATTTCAGAAGCGAACCGCCCAATGCGTTTATGCAAAACCCCGTTCCTGCGTTGACGCAAAAAAGCATAAGACTTTCCGCTTGGTTTTTGTTGATTTTTCCGCTTTCATAAAGAGACGTCGCTGCTCTTGTTCCCGACGGATAGCCTCCGAACAGTCCGATAAAAACCGCAACTGCACTCTCGGCAGGCTGACCGAAAAGCTTTTTCATAACGGGGTCAAGAAGTTTTTTGAGAAACGGCGGAATTTCGCCCTCACCCAAAAGCGATGCCGCAACCATAAACGGAAAAAGCGACGGTACGATTATGCCGGCACTGTTTTTCAGCCCCGTTGCCGCACCCTGCGAAAACTCCCGAGGAAAAACAAACACCGCCGCGAACAAAACAAGACCTGCCGCCAACGCAAAAAATCTTTCTTTTTTCACTGTCATACCCCTTTCCGACACTTAAAAGATATGCACCCCTGTTCTTTTTTTTGACGAAAAAACATAGATATTAAAAGCAAAGGAGGCAAACGGAATGAGAAAAAACAGACGTTGCCGCGAAAACCGCAACGATAATTTTATGGAGTCAATCAGCAAAACCCTTGATTTGCCGCAGGACGCTCTTTCAGGCTACGCCCACATCGAGCTTTGCGGCAACAGAGAAGCGATTATTGAAGGATGCAAAGGTATTCTTGAATACAGCGACTACGCCGTTGCAATCAACACAGGTAAGCTCACCGTTAAATTCTGCGGCAGCGACCTGACGATAACCGCCCTCCAGGACGGCAGCACTGAAATAAAAGGCACTATAACCTGCATCGATTTCGGAAACTGAAAACGGAGGCCACCAATGCTTATAGTTAAACTTATCGGTTTTTTGATGGGTTACGTGCGTTTTACGGCGCGTTCGGGATTTCCCGAAAGATTCATAAACCTTTGCAGACTGAATAAAATTCCTTTGCGCAATCTCAGGTGCACGGATTCGGTTATAACCGCCGAAACAGACAGAAACAGCTACAAACGAATAAGACCTGTTGCAAAAAAATCGGGTATGAAGGTAAGGCTTGATAAAAAATTCGGTCTGCCTTTTATTTTCAACCGCCACCGTCACCGTCTCGGTCTTATTGCCGGAGCAGTTTTATGCATCGTTACGGTTTTATTTCTTTCAACAAGAATCTGGCGCATCGAAGTAACGGGCAACAACAGAGTTTCTGCCGATGAAATAACCGCCGTTTTTTCTCAGCTCGGGATATACAAAGGCGCCGCATCAAACGGAATCAACGCTTCCGAGATTGAAGCCGCAGCTCTGCGCGACCTGCCGGAAATTTCTTGGCTTAACATCAATTTTTCGGGCTGTACGGCTATGATAGAGGTAAGAGAAACCGTAAAAAGACCCGACACTTTTAAAGATAATACGCCAACTAATCTCATCGCCGCGCGCGACGGTCAGCTTGTTATTTTTCGCCCGTTTAACGGCACTGCCGAAACAACAGTCGGCGCCTCGGTACTTAAAGGCGATTTATTGATAAGCGGAATTGAAGAAAACAAAGACCTCTCTTCAAGCTTCTGCAAAGCTCAGGGCTATGCCGTTGCAAAAACCGTAAGAAATTCCGAATATACGTTACCGCTTGAATTCACCGCTGACAAAACCATCGAGCAAAGCAAAAGATTTACTCTTCACTTTTTGTTTTTTGACATCCCCTTAGGCAAAAGACTTCCCTCGGGCTTTGGCGAAACCGTTTCGCTCTGCATAAACGAAGTTTCTCTGCCTGTGGGAATAACAAAAACCGTTAAAAACGTTTGTGCCGAAGCCGTCTGCAGTCTTGATGAAAACGATGCACTTCTTCTTGCTTCTCTGCGGTTTTCGGAAATCTGCCTTGAAGAGTTCAGAGGCAAAGAAATCGAAAGCGGCAGAATAACTGCAGCAACCGAAAACGGTACAATAAAAATAGGCGGTGAATTTGACTGCCTCGAAAATATCGGCGCGGAATCGCCGATGATGATTGAAGAAACATTTTAAAAGAAACAACAAGAATCTCATGTTTCTCATCAGATGCAAAACAGGCTCGCAGAGGTCAAACACCTTTGCAAGCCTGTTGTTATTTTATTCTGTTTCTTTTGTTCTTCGCTCCGTGAGACAGCCCTGATATCAGAATGTGCCTTCGTTGATAACTACATCAAGCA
>JAFXJO010000043.1 GCA_017532185.1 Clostridia bacterium
CATCCCTCTCAGAAATTAATAAGAGAGCTGCTTTCTGCCCTTTGCTCTGCGGCGGGCAAGAACCTTGCGGCCGTTTCTGTCAGCCATTCTCTTGCGGAAACCGTGTTCCATCTTGCGATGACGCTTTTTGGGCTGGTAAGTTCTTTTCATTTTTCTAACCTCCGTTTCAGTTTTGGATTAAAACAATCGGCGAAAACAGCCGATTATCGGGCATAACTAACCAAGGGTAAAATACCCCTCGGAATACACATTATATAACAGCTTGTGTGCGAATGTCAACAATTTTTTTATTTAATGTAAAAATCCTTTCTTTTTGCTTGAAAAAATCAAGGGGTTATGATATACTCTACAATGTATCATTATCAGTAAAATGCCGAAGTGTCGGGCTGAAACAGTCCGCTTGATTCGGTTTACGGGATAAATTGAAAGAATTATAACTAAAGAGGAAGGTTGTTAATTGATGGAATCCGTTAAGGATATGTGGCAATTGGTTTGTGAAAGCCTCAAAAAAAGCGTTGGCGAAGTTATCTATGATATCTGGTTCAAACCGCTTGAAATTCTGAGCTTTGACGGCACAAAGGTTGAAATTGCGGCAGGCAGTTTTATGAAAAAAATTATTGAGCAGCAGTTTTATCAGGAACTCAAAGATGCGTTCAAGTCTGTTATGGGTTTTGAAATCGAGGTTGTTCTCATCGACCCCGAGGGAGCTGCGGCAAAAACAGAAAAAGAAACCGATGCAAAGCCTGCAGGCTCGGTTATCAGTATTGAACAGAATACGTTTGAAACTTTCGTTGTAGGTTCGTCAAACAGATTTGCTCACGCTGCGGCGCAGGCTGTTGCCGCTGCTCCCGGCGCGGCTTATAACCCGCTTTTCATTTACGGCAACTCGGGACTCGGCAAAACTCATCTTCTCCGCGCAATCAGCAGTGAGATTACCAAGAAGAATCCCGACGCTGACATTATTATCACCAGAGGTGAGGAGTTTGTTAACCTCATCGTCGGCGGTATCAACAAGAACAAGATGAACGAAATTCACGAGAAATACAGAAACTGCGACGTTCTGCTTGTTGACGATATTCAGTTCATCGCAGGCAAGCCCTCAACGCAGGAAGAATTCTTCCACACGTTCAACGCGCTCACGCAGGCAGGTAAGCAGATTGTTCTGACTTCAGACCGTTCTCCCAAAGATATCGAGGTTCTTGATGACCGTCTGAGAAACCGCTTCGAATGGGGACTTATCGCGGATATCCAGCCGCCCGATATCGAAACAAGAATGGCGATTATTCAGCGCAAAGCAAACACCCTCGGTCTTGAACTCCCCGATGACGTGGTTCAGTTTGTTGCAGAAAAAATCAAGGCAAACATCCGTCAGCTTGAAGGTGCGGTCAAAAAGATTAATGCTCTTGTTAACATTGAAGGTGCGGCAATCAACATTGCAATGGCACAGAATGCAATCAAGGATATTATGAATGACAGCAGACCGGTTGCATTTGTTGTTAATAAGATTATCACCGAGACTTCAAGAACCTTCGGCGTTCCGCAGGGTGATATTATCTCAAAGAAAAAAGATGCAAAAACCGCAAAGGCAAGGCAGGTCGCGATTTATATTGTCAGAACAACAACCGACCTTACTCAGAAAGAAATCAGCGAATATTTCGGCAACCGAGACAGAACAACAATTCTTTATTCTGCTGACCTTATCGCGCAGGAAATCGAGAAAGACCCTGCCCTTAAAAAGACGGTTGACAACATAATCAAAAATACCAGCGAGCAATAATTGCCGCAATCGGAATACATTTTATATATAGAGGTACACAATGGGATTTTTTAAAAAGATTAATAAAGGTCTCAAGAAAACAAGAGACAGCATGGCAGGCGCAATCAACGCTGCTCTTTACGGCAAAAATGAGGTTGACGATGAATTTTATGAGGACCTCGAAGAAATTCTTGTTATGGCAGACGTTGGCGTAAACACTGCAACAGAGATTGTTGAAAGGCTGAAGGATTCCGTTTTCAAAAAGAATCTTCACAGAGTAAAAGACGTTCAAAAAGAAATCAGAAATATCGTTGCCGATCTTCTCAGCGGCGGCGAAGAGATTGATATGATTACCGTGCCCTCCGTTATCCTTGTTATCGGAGTAAACGGCGTTGGTAAAACAACGTCAATCGGCAAGATGGCAGCAATGTTTAAGGAAGAGGGCAAAAAGGTCATCCTCGGCGCCGCAGATACTTTCAGAGCAGCAGCTATTGACCAGCTTGAAATCTGGGCAGACCGTGCAGGCGTTGATATCGTTAAGCATAAAGAGGGCGCTGACCCTGCGGCGGTTGTTTTTGATACAATCAGCGCGGGTAAGGCAAGAAATGCCGATATCATTATCTGCGATACCGCAGGCAGACTTCATAACAAAAAGAATCTTATGGAAGAGCTTGCCAAGATTTACAGAGTTATTGACCGCCAGCTTCCCTATGCTGACCGTGAAATTCTGCTTGTGCTTGATGCAACAACGGGTCAGAATGCGGTTAATCAGGCAAAGGAATTCAAAGAGGTTGCCGAAATCACGGGCATCATTCTCACGAAGCTTGACGGCACTGCAAAGGGCGGCGTTGTGCTTTCAATCAAGAACGACCTCAAGGTACCCGTTAAGTTTATCGGCGTAGGCGAGGGCATAGATGACTTGAGACCTTTCAATCCTGCCGCTTTTGCAGACGGCTTGTTTGAAGAAGACAAAGATGAGGAATAATAAAGGTATGGATTATATAATTGCAACCCACAATATGAAAAAGAGAGATGAGCTTCAGCGCATTCTCTCACCTCTCGGCATCAGAGTGCTTCTTGCAGAAGAAGCCGGTGTTGAACTTTCTGACGTTGAAGAAACAGGCACAACTTTTGAGGAAAACGCTTTTCTCAAAGCCGAAAGCGGTTGCAGAGAAAGCGGTATGCCCTGCCTTGCAGACGATTCGGGCATAGCGGTTGATTATCTCGGCGGTGCTCCCGGTGTTTATTCGGCAAGATATGCAGGCGAGCCCTGCGACGACGATGCAAACAATGCTAAGCTTTTCAGCGAGCTTGACGGTGTACCCGATGAGCAGAGAGGGGCAGCATATGTGAGCGTTGTATGCTGTGTTTATCCCGACGGCAGAAAGCTTTTCGCAAGAGGAGAATGCAGAGGATATATCGGTCACGACCTTATCGGTGACGGAGGCTTCGGATATGACCCGATGTTCTATCCCGTTGAATATAACGGCGAAAAAACAATGGCACAGCTTACCGCCGCAGAAAAGGACGCCATCAGCCATCGAGGCAAGGCTGTTCGTGAAATTGCAAAACAGATTGGAGAAATAAAAGAATGACAGGTAAAGAGAGAGCCGCGTTCAGAGCGCAGGCAAATACGCTTGAACCTCTTTTTCAGATAGGTAAGGGTGGCATTTCGGACGCTCTGATTGCTCAGGTTTCAGATGCTCTTCGCAAAAGAGAGCTTATAAAAATCAAGGTACTTCTTGAAAGCGCACCCGAAACACCCCGCGAGTTTGCAGATAAGCTTGCCGCCGCAACGGGCAGCGAGGTTATTCAGGTTATCGGCGGAAGTATAGTTTTCTATAAGGAAAATCCCGATCTCGGCAAAGAAACAAAGAAAAAGCCTGCCAAAAAAGGCAAGCCTCTTTCAAGAGTTAAGGCAAAAAGAGCCGCCGCGGCAAAGCGCGAAGCTGCTGAGAAGAAGCAGAAAAAAGATTTTTATGCAAAAAAGAGAACTTACGGCAGTCGATAATGCATAAAAGGCGAAAATAAAACTCAAATCTGTTGCAAACGGGCGATTTGCTTGTAAATTTTGCACAAAAATAAAATATATCGCAAAAGATGCAACAGTTTTTGAATATTGACACACTAATTTAATGTATGATATAATCGCCTCCGAGTGTGGCGATTGAGGTTACACTTATGGAAAAAGACAGCGGCATCAAAATGGTTGCCCAAAACAAAAAAGCATATCACGACTACTTTGTTCTTGAAAAGCTTGAAGCAGGTCTTGAGCTTTTCGGCACAGAGGTCAAATCAATCCGTCAGGGCAAAATCAATCTTAAGGATTCCTGGTGTTTTGTCAAAGACGGTGAGATGTTTGTCAACGGTATGCATATCAGCCCCTATGAGCAGGGAAACATTTTCAACCGCGATCCCTTGAGAACAAAGCGTCTGCTTCTTCACAAACGTGAAATCAGAAGGTTTTATGCTCAGGTTAAGCAGGAAGGTCTTGCGATAGTGCCTTTGAGCGTTTATTTCAAAAAGGGCAGAGCCAAGGTTGAAATTGGCCTGTGCAAAGGTAAAAAGCTTTATGATAAGCGCGAAGTTGCCGCCAAAAAGGACGCTCAGCGTACCATTGAGCGCAACTTAAGAAGATAACGGCGCTCAAGCAATAATTGAAACAACGTAAGTTGTTTCACATATATGGGGATGAAAGGATTTCGACGGGGGACCCGAGCCCGGATAAGCGAGTAGCGGTGCGGAACCGCTATAAAATCCGCAATTTTCAAATTTAAACGACAACAATAAAGTTGCACTTGCTGCTTAAATAAGCAGCCGTCTCTGTGCGGAGGACTGCGGCCGCATAAGAGGCGTCGATTAGCAGTGAACGTGAACGGGTAACGGCGGATAGCCCGTCATGAATAATCTGTCTACTGAACGCAAGAGCCTGTCCGGCGGCGCTTGCGGGAGGGAACGTTAAAAGACGGAATACACTCGTAGAAAGTCCCTGCAGAGGTTTTTCGGACGCGGTTTCGATTACCGCCATCTCCACCATTTTTAAAAATAAGTGAGAGTTTTTTCTCAAAAAAGCGAATAATCAGGGGAAACTTAAAACTGAATGAAGAGAAAAGGAGGAAGAAAGATGGAAAAGAAAAATTCAAACGCCATAGTTATTGCAGTGAGCGTGCTTGCAGTGTGCGTTGTTGCCGTTGTGTGTGCTCTCATTCTCAAGGCAAACAGTTCAAGCATTATAAAAACGGAAAGCAAAGAAAAAGGTGATTCCAAAGCAACCGAAAGTGTTACAGAAAACACTACATATGCTTTTGATGAACCTGCAGGAGTTATTATTCCGTCAGAAGAAGCAACCGCAACTCAGCCTGCGTTTACAGAACCTGCAACAACACCCGTTATTAATGAAATGCCTACACAGGCGGTGGTTGTTGACAAAGAAGAAAACGTAACAATTCCTCAAATGGATAAAGACCAGATGTCCAGCGGTCAGGCAATCAAACCTCCGTCAACCCCAAGCGGTTCACTCCCCAAGGATATGTCTTTTGACGGACTTTACAGCATGGGCTATGAGGTTTACGGCACAAAGCAGTATATCTATAACGACGATACAGACCCCAACTGTGTTCAGGCAAACTTCGGCTATAACCGCCTTTATGACTGGGGCGCACAGCTTATCGATTTCAGCATCGATACCGCAAGAATGCCTTTTGATTATAACGGCAAGGAATATATGATTCAGATTTGGAAGGGTCAGTATATTTCAGGCGAACTGGGAACAGTCGGCGGTGAAGTAGGTCTTTACACAAGACCCAAGGGCTCAGTCAGCGCAATCGGCCATTATAATTGTGCTCCCTATGAAGAGTGGCTCAATATGGAAATGACCATTCTTTGGGATGAACAGGGCAACGGCAATTATCTGCCCCAGCTCACAAGAGCTTATGAACTTCATTGGTGGCCCACAGGCTTTGTTTTCGGCAATCTCGCAAACAAAAAGGACAGCGATCCTCTGCGTGTTCTTTGCAGAATAACGTTCAAGGATGAAACAATGGCTCAGGCTTTTGCCCAGTCACTTTCAAACGAAGGATTCAGCAGTGTTTCGAAATTCGATCCCACTGTTAAAGATACATATAAAATCCACGGCGAAGACGTTATATTCATTTGGCAGGATGTCAGATAAAAGTTTTAAAGAAAAGAGGTATAATCGATGAACAAAACAACGCAGAAGATTCTTATTCTTGCAATCAGCGCAATTGTTGTTATCGTTGCAACAACTGTTGCTCTCCTCGTTGTGCCCGATATGCTCAACAAGGAAAAAGAAGAAGAAACAACGAAGCTTAAGCGTCCCGGTGTAACAGATCAGGCTGAAACACCTTCTTATGAATTTGTTGCTCCCACAGAAAGCAATACCCTCGCAACGGTTATCGATGCAACTCAGAGTGCTCTTGACCCCAATAATCTGCCCTCAAGCGCAACTCCTCCCGCACAGAGACCCAACAATAATAACAACAATAATAACAGCAACAACAATAAC
>JAFXJO010000044.1 GCA_017532185.1 Clostridia bacterium
ATGGTTAAGAAGCTCGAAAGACAAGGAACAACCGCTTTTCAGGCGTACTTGATGTACGTCGGAACGGGTGTGGTAAAGTAACACTTTCGGTTGTCTGTTGAGAAAGGAAGTCAGACGGCGTTTTCTTCGACCGCAGGTGTATAAACTTCCGTTTCTGTTTCTGATGGTTAAGAAGCTCGAAAGACAAGGAACAACCGCTTTTCAGGCGTACTTGATGTACGTCAAAGCGGTTGTGACGCAGTAAATAAAAAGACGGTTTAATAACCGTCTTTTTATGTTTTCGAGTTTATAAACCATCAGAAAAAAATAACCACCCTGTTGGGTGGTTAAATAGAAGTGTCGGCGTCGACCTATCTTCCCAGGCCGCTTCCAGCCAAGTATTTTCGGCACTGTTGAGCTTAACTACCGTGTTCGGGATGGGAACGGGTGGACCCTCAACGTCATCAACACCGACTCAAAAACGCAACGGCGTTTCTTGAATGCTTGATGATTATAACCCTCAGAAACACTTTTGTCAAGTCTTTTTTAAAAAATTTTTAAAAAATTTCAGATTTTGTGTTTTATATTGTTTTTTGGGTAAAAATATTGTTACGCCAAGCCAAAAATTCAGGGCAATAAAGGCGCGAAAAAAATAATTGCAAAAAATTTGAAAAAGCTCTTGACATTTGCTTATCGGTTTGATATAATCCCTCTTGCAGTTGCGGATGTAGCTCATCTGGTAGAGCGCCACCTTGCCAAGGTGGAGGTAGCGAGTTCGAGCCTCGTCATCCGCTCCAATAAAAACCTCTTGCTTTGCAGGAGGTTTTTCCATTTTATAGGGGGTAACAATATGCAGAGATATTATGCAGGCGATAATATAATCAATTGCCGCGACCTCGGCGGTTACGTTTGCCGCGGCGGTGTTACCTCTTTCGGCAAGGCTTTGCGTGCAGGTGTGCTTCGCGACCCGAGCGAAAAAGACCTTGCAAATCTGCGCTCCTTCGGCGTTAAAACCGTTATCGACCTGCGCGGAATTGAAGAGGCAAACGATATGCCCTCATATTTCAAAAATAATCCCGAGTTTGATTATCATCATATCACTCTGCTTGAGGCAAACCCTGCAATGGCAAAGAGCGATTTGAGTATGGCAGAGCTTTATAAGCTTTGCCTGAGCGATTACAGCGAAAACTTTGCAAAGGTGTTGCACATTATTGCTTCTCTCAATGCGCCGTTTATGTTCCATTGCTTCTGCGGCAAAGACAGAACGGGTATGCTGGCGGCACTTCTGCTGAGTGCGGCAGGTGTTTGCAGAGAGGATATCATTGCAGACTATGAGGTATCATATACTTATATTAAGCCGTTTATCGAACGCGAAATCCGAAACAACAGCGGACTCATCTGGGACGGTGCATATGAGCGTTTTTATTCGCCCGGCGAGAATATGGCACAGATTCTGGATTTTATTGAAGAAAAATTCGGCGGAGCAGAAGGATATTTCAGAAAAATCGGTCTTGCCGAAACAGAAATTGAAGCTTTGCGCACAAAACTGCTTTAATTATCTATTGACAATAAAATGAAAATAGAATAAAATATCAAACGGCAAAACTTTTGCCGCAACAACGGGGTGTGGCGCAGCTGGTAGCGCGCGTGGTTTGGGACCACGAGGCCCAGAGTTCGAAACTCTGCACTCCGACCAAAAAATAACGGCTCCGATTTTAGTCGGAGCCGTTACCTTTTTATTTGAGAATCGGGTCTTCAAATCTTGCTTGCCAATCGGCAGGGGATTCCTTGAGGGTCTTGAGAGTATTATTATAGTCTTCCTTGCTGTTTTCTTTGAAAGGACTTAAGGGTCTGACCTCAATCTTCTCTTCGCCGTTTTGCTCTGTAACACGTGCCAGAACAAGCATATATCCGTTTTTAAGATTATTGTTATTTATGTCACCCGAGCCTTTGATGTTGCCGCTGATGAGATAAATTGTTTCTTTTTCAAAATCCGAATTTTCGGGCTTGTATCTCTTTTCAATGTTAAGAGAATCAACTTCATATCCGAAGCTTTTTTCAATTGCAGCCGTAACTTCAGCCTTTACAGCTTTGGGAACGCTTCTGACGAGAACAACGATGAGCGTGACGATAACAACCGCCGCAACGGCAGCGCCGATGATTCCGAGCGTTTTAGCGGAAAGACGCTTTTTTTCTTTCTTTTTATCTGAAGCGTTTTTGTTTGTTGTTTTTTTATCAGCCATATCAAGTACCTCTTTTTATATGATATAAGACTATTATAATGTTTTTTCAAAAAAAATCAAGAGTTGAGGCCTGAACGTTTCAGAAAGAAAAAAGGAGCCGAAAATCGGCTCCTTTGCAGATTAATAATCGTAATCCTCTTCGTATTCGTTGTCATCATAGTAGGCGTATTCAGCAAGTTCTTCTTTATAATATGGCTCTGATTTTTTAGCTGTTTCAACAACCTCTTTTACATAATCTTCAAATTCAGACTTGTCTTCTTCTGCATAGAATTCATATTCAAATTCATCTACGTTATTTTTATAAACCCAAGCACTGGCGATAAGAAATCCTTTTTCGCCGTCTTCTTCAGCGGAGGCGGTGAAAATCTGATAATATGCACCGTCAGCACTTATTTTGAGTTCCGATTTATAATTGCTGAATTTTATGTCTTCAAAATAATCCTGTGTATATTCTTTAACTACGCTTGCAACGCTTGAACTTGAGCCGCCTTTGCTGTCTTTTTCGTCATCTTTTTTACCGCTGCTGTTACCTGCAAGGCAAACGATAAGAATAACAATTGCCGCAATCAGAGCAACCGCGCCGCCGATAATCGCAATCAGCTTAACGTCAACGGGCTTTTTGGCAGGAGCAACGGGGACGGAGGGGGGCACGTAAGCAGGCTGTGCGTAAGAAGGTGTTGCAGGAGTAACGGGAGGAGCCTGAAAAACGGGTGCCACAGGAGCAACAGGAGGTGCAGGCGGAGCCTGATAAACGGGTGCCGCAGGTGTGGGCGGTGCGGCAGGAGCTACGCGTTCCGCGGGGTTAAAGCTTTCAGCCGAGTCGGCGATTATTGTTGCATCGGGGTCGAAGCCGACGGGAGCAACAACTTTTTCTTCAACGGGCATGGGGTTACCGCAGGTTGAGCAGAATTTTTTGCCGTTGGGCATATCTGCGCCGCAAATTTTGCAAATCATAATAAATTCCTCCTGAATTTGTATAAATTTATAATAACATAAAAATCAGATATATGCAAGGAAAGATCATTCTTCCGCCATTTCTTCAATGCATTCGATAACGGTTTCAAGCACGTTTACGGTACCGTTGACGGCGGCGTTTTTTTGCTGTTCTTTTTCGCTGTCGGTTTTATCGCTTCTGTTGCCGATGAAGGTAAAGCAAATCATTGCGGCAACAAGCAGAGCTATTGTTTTTCTGATGAGTTTCATAATCTTTTCTCCTTGGCGTTTGTTGTTATGTATTTATTATAGCAACCATAGTCTGCGCGCCGTAAGCAGAATTTTACCCGTAAAACGCAAAAAAACGGAGCTGACTTTCGTCAGCCCCGTTAGGGTTAAGTAAATTATGAGAGAGCGTCTGCCATCTGCTCAAGATAATAGAGCTGGAAGCCTTCTTCAAGGTCACAGTCTTCTTCTTTGATGATTTCAGCAACTTCTTTAAGCTGTTCTTTAGCTTCCTTTTTAGCGTCGCTGTCGAAATCATCTTTTATATCTTTTATTGCATCTTTGAAATCGTCTTTGTCGTCTTTTTCATAGATATCGTAAATTTCAACGATAACATCGTCTTTATAAGTCATAGCTGAAGCTGTGAAATAGCCGCCTTCATAGTCTTCGTAGTCTTCAAATTCTTCATCATCGTCAATTTTACCCTGGAACTGACCGCTGATGTAATAATTTTTAATTCCGCCGGCTGAAACTTTCATCTCAACGTCAAGACCTTTGACTTTGTAGCCAAAGTTATCCTGAGCATATTCTTCGAGTTCTTTTTCAACCTTGCCGGGAACACCGTTGCCGAAAATGATGATAAGAAGAACGATAGCAGCAACAACTGCGGCTGCGATAGCGATGATGTTTGTGGGGATGGATTTTTTCTCGGGAGCAGCGGGAGCGTTGAACTGAGGCTGCTGAGGAGCATACTGATTATTCATATTGATATCAGCCATTATAAATTACCTCCGATTAATTGCAAATCAAATTAAAAATCGATGTCTGCGCCGGGAACTGAAGTGCTTACGTCATAAACAACCCATTTGCCGTTTTCTTTAAGCATAATAACTGTGCACTTGCCGTCCTTATCCTTCTTGTCGCCCTTGATTTCAAGGTCGCACTTGATTTTGTAGCCGGCAGTGATTTTGGGAGCTTCGAATTCACCGTCGCCGTATTCTTCGCTAAAATCTACAAGCTCATCGTAAGCGTCCTGATAATCTTCAAGGTCATCCTTGTCAAGCTTCTTAGCTTTTACGTCCTTAACCTTATATTTATATTCGCCGTATTTGTCTTCGAGATCTTCCTGAGTGTATTCAAAATACTCGTCAAGATATTCGCCGAGGTCTTCGTCTTCGTCGCTTGTGTATTTTGCAGGCATCATTTCAACGATAGTTGCTGTGTCAGCCTTTGCAAGAGCCTTGAAATACTTCTTCATTGCGCCCTGAGCACCTGTGTTGGGAACGATTGCCGCAAATATAACGATAAGAACAACAACGAGAGCTGCAACAGCAGGAATTGCAATCTTTACAATCTTGGTGATGAGTTCTTTCTGTTCGGGTTTGATGTTGATGTCGTTAACGCCGGGAATCTTGGAGAGAATAGCGCCTACGCCGTTCTTTGATTCAGCGAAGGGAGCGCCGCAATTGCCGCACATTTTTGCATTATCGTCTGATGCTGCGCCGCAGTTTCCACAAAATTTTGCCATGGTATAATACCGCCTTTCAATTTGTTTTTATAATGAAAAATTTTGCGTCTGAGTAAGTAACGGTTGTTTATCGAACAACCTTTGTTCCGCATTCGGAGCAGAAATCGCTGTCTGCGGAAACGGCTCTGCCGCAGTTGGGGCAGAACGTGGGAGCTTCTTGCTGAACCGGAGCAGGTGGAGCAACAACCTGGGTTGCCATTGGCTTACCGCAATAAGTGCAGAAACGCAGACCCTTTGCAACGTGGTTGCCGCAAGAAACGCATTTTTCAAGCTCAACGCCGCCTTCGCTTCTGGGCATTTCGCAACCGCAAGCGGGGCAGAATGCGGAGTTACGGGGTACGTCGCCGCCGCACTTGGGACAGGGAGAAACACCTTTAATCTGCTGAAGCTGCTGACGGTATTCAGTAAGCTTTGCTTCAATCTCAACAATCTGCGTCATCATTCCGCCGAATTCATACTGATAATCGGTGGGATGAAGAGAAACGTAAAGCTTGCCAACCTGATAATAGAGATTGTTAAGCTTTTTTTCTTCATCGGAAATAGCAACGTTGATTTTTGCAGAGTCAGCAAGATTTTTTGTTTTTTTGCTGATGTCGTCAAAAAAAGCCAAACCAAAAACCTCCTTCTTCAATTGTAAGATTTGTGAAAAATTACCCGAAAAAGGTCAAATACACAATGTTATTATATACACTTTGTGACCTTTATGTCAATATGTTTATGCAAAACTAATTTAAAATAATATTGTTTTATGCATAACCAAGCTTTCGGATTTGCGTTAATTAAAGTATAACACCCGTATTTTTTTCGCCGTAATCCCGATTTTACCGCAAAAAAACAGGCAGGAAATAATCCTGCCTGTCCGATTAATCGGTTATCTCGTTAACGCCTGATTTGAGAGCGATTTCTTTGCCGCCGATATATGCAACGGCTGTGCTTTCTTCAGGCACAATAAATGTGTACTTAATTTTGCCGTTTTCTCTCACCCACTCGGATTTGATAAGACCCTTGCGGCTTTCGTAAGACGCCTTAACGTAATCCAGTCTTTCGTCTGTGAGAGGACTGAAAACAATCTTCTCATAGCCGGGAGCGCTCTCAACGGGGTTGATGCCTGCCGCAACGCCGTAAAGCCAATCACCAACGCTGCCGTAAGCATAATGGTTGAAGGAGTTCATCGACGTGTTCCACATCGAGCCGTCTTCTCTGAGGCTGTCCCAATGTTCCCAGATGGTTGTTGCGCCCATCTTAACAGAGAATAACCACGAAGGATATTCTTCGCGAAGAAGCAAATCATAAGCTGTTTTGCCGTAACCGTTATCGCTCAATGCGTGCATAACATACGGTGTGCCGACAAAGCCTGTTTTGATATGACCGCATTCGGTAACAAGTTCGTTGAGCTGTGACGCGGTTTCTTTTGCATCATCGGTTATGCCGAAATGCAGAGCAACCGTGCAGGCGGTCTGCGTTTCTTTTTCGGGAATAATTCTGCCGTTTTTCATATAATCGCGGCGGAAAGCGGCAATTGATTCGTTGCGGAGATTTTCATATTTTTCGCTGTCTTCGCCGAGCACTTTCATTGCTTTGATGAGAATTTCGCTTGAATAAATGAAGAATGCGGTTGCAATGAGCTCCTTATCGGTGCCTTTGCTGCAGTCTGTATCGTCGCTTGCATCGAGGTTGAGCCAGTCGCCGAAATGCCAGCCGTCTTTCCAGATTCCGTCACGGAGTCTGCTCTCGATGAAGCTGATATATTCTTTCATCGAATGGAGAGAATCGCTGAGGATTTCTTTGTTTGCATATGAGAGATACATCTGCCAGGGACAAACCGTTGCGGCATCTGCCCAGGCGGAAGAGCATTCGTTATCGGTGCCGAAAACGTCGGGAATAACGTGCGGAATTGTTCCCCACTGGGTCTGGTCTGCCCTCAAATCGGCAAGCCACTTGATGAAGAAGCGCTCAACGTCATAGTTATATGCCGCGGTTTTAACGAAAACCTGAGCATCGCCTGTCCAGCCCAGACGCTCGTCTCGCTGAGGACAGTCTGTGGGTACGTCGAGGAAATTGCCCTTCTGACCCCAGATAATATTTGAAAAAAGCTTGTTGATTCTGCTGTCGGAGCATTCAAAATAACCCGTTCTCTTCATCTCGGAATGAACAACAATGGCGGTGAAGTTTTCGGGCTTGATTTCGTCGCTGAAACCGTCAAGGCAGATATAACGGAAGCCGTAGAAGTTGAATGCAGGCTTGAAGGTCTGCTGTTTACCGTTGCAGATAAACACGGCTTCTGCCTTTGCTCCGCGAAGGTTATCGGTATAGAAATTGCCTGCGGCATCAAGCACTTCCGCGTGCCTGATGGTTACCATTTCGCCTGCCTTGCCGATGATTTTAAACTCAACGTAGCCAGTCAGATTCTGACCGAAGTCGATAACCGTTTCGCCTTTTGGAGTGATAATAAGCTCTTTTGCGGCAACTCTTTCAACCTCAACTGCTTTTTCGCCCTGTCTGTCAATCAGAATCTTTGTGGGATGAGGGAATTCAACCGCCTTTTTGGGCTTCATATCAAGATATTCGCTGTCGTAGATATAGCCGTTATATATGTTTGAATAACGGGTTTTTGACTGGCGTGCACGCCAATCGCTGCCGCTGTAAACAACCTGCGTTTCGCCGTTTTTATAAACGATTTCAAGCGCACAAATCAGAGCAACCTCTTTTGCGCCGATGTAATCGCCGCCGTAATGGAATGGCTGAGCCACATAGTTGCCTCTCCAACCGGGAGCAACGCCGACCTGAATATGGTTATTTGTCTTGACCATATCCGTAACGTCATAGGTATCAACCTGCAGACGTTTGTTATAAGACGTCCAGCCGGGAGCAAAAATAAAATCCCCGACTCTTTTGCCGTTGATTTTTGCTTCGTAAATTCCGAGCGAGGTTATCTCAAGCGTTGCACTTGCAACCGCGCCGTTTGCCGCGAAGTTTTTACTGAATTCAATAACACGGTCAACGTATACAAGCGGGTGTTTTATCCATTTTGCATTTTCAATGTTTTTCATAAATTTTCTCCTTCGGTAGGAATTGATTTTATTCTATACTATACCGTAAAAAATTGCAACAACGAAAAAACTATTGAATTAATTAATTTTTTCTGTTAGAATACTGTATTATAAACCACGCGAAAGGAATCTTGATTATGAAAAAAATTATCGCGGCGCTTATGGTAGCCGTTCTCACTTTAACAATGTTTGCCGCCTGCAGCAAAAAAGACGGTGACGTATCGGCCGAAACCGCAACACAGGGTTACGTTGCAAAACAGCCTGATTTTCCGAGCAAAGAAGGAACAAAAGACTTTTCAAACGAAAGCGGAAAGGTTGTTTATCAGGTCAAATATAAAGTTCCTGAACTCAGCGGCGAAAAATACAGCGAGGCAACTGCCGCAATATTCAACAACTATATCGAGCAGAATTTTCTCGAGCCTGTTTTTGATTTTGCCGAGATAAACGTTAAAAACGTCAGAGAAAACGAGACCGAGCCGAGAAAGATTGAGATTTCATATGAAATCAAATATTTGAGCGACAACATTCTGAGCGTTGTTTTCTCAACCGCTTATTCTTCGCAGAACAAAATGCTGAATGCAAAAACCTTTAATCTTGTTGAAGGCACCGTTATCAACGGCGAAGAATTCTTCGGAAACGATAAAGAGACTGTCAGAAAAGCGGTTCTCGAATATTTCCTTCCTTATGCAACCAACCTTATTGTCAGAACAGATGATATGACCGATGAAGAAGTTGAGACTCTTGCGGCTGAAAAGCTTGCTGAAGCTTATGAACCTGCCAACATCTATATCAGAGACTCCTATATTGCATTTGTCTGCAACAAAGCCAAGTTTGCCGAGGGCGTAGGAGCAGGCGCAGGTGTTCACGAATTCATTCTGGATTGGAATACCGCAAACACACTCGGTGCGCTCTCCAACCCCGAAGATATTTTTGCAAAATAAAAAAATATATCTGCCGATAAAGCAACGTGCTTCATCGGCAGATTTTTTATTTCAATTTATTATTGAACTTTTTGCTTGCTGCTCTGACCGAGAGATAAACCGTTATCCACACAACAAAATATATTGCAGTGAATATCGCAAAGAAAATTGCAATTACCGCAGGCTCAAAGGGTATCCAGGTATTTCCCAGATAGCAAAGCGAATATGCGACGAAAAGAGTTGAAAAATGGCACAGAAGAGATTTTGGCAGAGACCAATGCTCAATCTGATTGAATACCGATGCGCCTGCCTGCAAAAAAGCGAGCAGATAGGTTGAAATTATTCCGAGGAAAGTCTCAAATCCGCTTAACCCGAAAGAGGCTCCCGATGTGGAGATAATCCAATAGACGATACCGAGAATTATGGGGCCGAAGCCGCCGAATATAAGTCCTCTGTGAAGAAATTCTTTAACGTATTTATTCATTATAAACCAAACCTTTCTTTTACGGTTTTCAGCTGACGTCTTGAAACGTAATCGGTGCTTCCGTTTTTGAATTTAACAAGCAACGAGCCGGAAACAGAAGCATCAAAACGCTTAACCATATTGATATTTGCAAGGCAGGACTGATTGATTTTAACAAAATCCGCAGACATTTTTTCTTCTATTTCGCGCAGGCGGAATTTAAGGCGGTATTTTTCCTCTGCCGTTTCCGCAAAAACTCTGTTATCCTCAACAACAAATCGGCATATTTCTTTAAAGTCAAGTCGGACTGCTTCTCTGTCTATATAACCGATAAGCCTGAACTCTTCTTCTGACACAAGCCGTTCAACCGCTTCAACAAGCGCGGATTTGCTGTGGGCATAGACCAGAATCTCTTCATCGCGGTTTTTGTCTATTATCAGACGGAATTTCACTCAACCACTCCTTTACTCATAAAGTGTGCATTCCGGATTGCAATTTTATAATATCCTTCATACTAAGCTTTTGCAAGGGTTTTAAAGTGTTCGGCATTTTTTGGCTTTTAATCGGTTACGTTTATATTGAAATCGTTATTCTTTTATGATATAATGACCCAAAATAAAAATGCAAACGGCTTTTTCGGAGGTTAGCTATGGCAAAATTCAAAATAACAAACCCGTATCAGAGAATCAACGCTCTCATCGAAAATCCCGACAACCATTATAAAACCAATCTCCATACTCACTCAACTTACAGCGATGCCAATAACACAATGACCGAGATGGTTGAAGGTTTCTACGATAACGATTTCGATATTCTCGCCTTTGCAGAGCACGGAATTGTCGGCAAGGAATGGGATAAAGAGCCAACAAAAATACCTCTTTTTTATTTTCAGCTTCTTTGGCACGGTAAACGCAATCACCCCACAACCGAGATGTACCGCGCGGTGCTTGACGGCTCATATAAAACCGAGAAAGGTCTGCGCACAAACAAGAGAGGCTTGCAGTGCGTTCCCGACGTAATCGAAACAAATATGTTCACCCTTATGAAAAACCACGTCAACGGTTATTTCACCAACGTCTATGAGGGCAAATACGGCAAGGAAAACGATTTTGAAATTCCCATAAGACTTGTTGAAGAGAGTGGAGGTATTTCTCATATCAACCATCCTTCAGACTGGCTCGGTGCATATAAAGACCCCGATTGCGCAAAGGTACCCGAAAACGTTGCGTTTTTTGCCGATTTGTTCCGCAGATATAAATCCTGCGTCGGTATGGAAGTGCTGAATATGTATGACAGACCCAACAGAAGCGACAGAATTCTCTGGGACGGTCTGCTCAGAACTCTTATTCCCGAGGGCAGAAACGTTTGGGGCTTCGGCAACAGCGATGCCCACAGAGTCTGCGAAATTGATACGGCATTTATGGATTTTATCCTGCCTGAATATTCGCTCAAAAATCTGCGCACAGCAATGGAAAACGGCCATTTCTTTGCCATTGCACGTTATGCCAAAAACGAACTCGGCGAAGATTTCGAAGGCAAGGGCGCATATCCTGTTGTTACCTCAATCAAGGTTGACGAAGAGACGCAGACAATCACTGTTTCGGGCAAAAACTGCAAGGCGATTGAATGGATTGCCGACGGAGAAATCATTGAAAGTTCAACGGCAGATAAAGACGGTGAAATGACCTGCATAATTGACCTTGCACAACACAGCGATAAAATCAGCTGCTACGTGCGCTGTCAGCTTAAGGGTGACGGCGGTATCTGTATGACGCAGCCTTTTGTTTGCGATGCAGGTAATATGGCGGAGCTTATCGTTGAAACAAGACCTGCCGTACCCCGTACTCCTGCCGAAAAGCGCAAAAAAGCTTTCAACGATACCCGTCTCGGTGTAATCGTTAACAAAATTAAAGATAAAAGATAAAACATAAACAGGCTCGGGCATAAGCTCGAGCCTGTTTCCTTTTAATACGGATTGTTTAAAAAGTGCTGCATTACCTTGTTTGAAACGTTGACTGCGGTTTTCATACCTGAGCCTGCGTTTTCGGCAACACACACAACGGCAAGCGGAAGGTCATCTCTCTGCGAATAGCCTACAAACCAGGAGTGACTTGTTGCACCCGTAATCTGTGCCGTACCTGTTTTGCCGCACATTTCAAGGTTGGGAAAACGGCTGTCGCCGTATTCGTTGGCGATGTTTGACCTGAGAAGATAATCAAGCTGCCTTGCGGTTTCGGGGTCGATTGAAATCATAACCTCGGTACCGCGTTTGTTTGTGTTTTCACCGTTCATGGTGTAAATTCTGTCGGGGGCATAGCCGTCGCCGCCATTTGCAATCGCACCCATTATTGCAAGAAAGTGAGTGGGGTTAACAAGGGTTTTGGACTGACCTATGCCTGCCCAGCCAAGTTCAAGCTTATCGTTTGCAGGCGGATTGAAGCGGCTGTATTTGATGCGCACCTCTCTGGCGTAAAGCTCCGAGTTGAAGCCCATTGAATCTGCTGTTGCCTTCAGCTTATCCGCACCGAGTTCAATGGCTATCTGTGCGAAAACGGCGTTGCAGGATTTATTCATCGCTTCCTCAAAGGTAAGACCTTCGCCGTGGTCGTCGTTGCAGATAACGCCTCTCTGACCTTTTGTAACAACGTATTCACCGTTGCAATCAAAGGTGCGCTCATAGATATCGGGGATATTCTCAATCGCGCAGGCGGCAGTGATGATTTTCATTATCGAACCGGGTGTATAAAGACCCGAAACAACCTTGTCAAGATAAGTGCCGCTGTAGCTCGGGTTGGTATCAATATCGTCAGGCTTATTCACGAGGTCATAAGTAGGCTTTGATACGCTGCAAAGAAGCTGACCCGTTTTATAATTATAAACCGCAACGGCTCCGTTGAAATTGCCGAGAGCTTCGTAAGCAACTCTGCAGGCTTCGGAGTCGATATTCATAACAAGCTCGGGACCGACACCGTGTTTTTTGAGAGTATAGATGCCGTCAACAAAATTGTAGCCCGAGAGTGAATCGCTGTAGAGATTCTGCGTGCCCGTTGAAATGTAGCCGTTGGTATCACCGAGAACGTGAAGAACGGCTTTTCTGATGACAACATCGTCGTTATAAACGCGCTTGTTGCCTTGGGTTTCGGCAAGAATATTGCCCCTGATATCAACAACGGGACCTGCGCTCACAACATCGTTGGAGCGCGAATAAAGGTGACGGTTGGCAGGGTTGGCGACCCATGTTTTTCCGTTCATTGCAATGTTTACAACAAGAATAACCGTTCCTGCAAGAAACGCAAGAATAACTGCATAAAAAACGTAAGCTCTTCTGACGGTTATTTTCATCTTCTGCCACCTCCTTTGCCCGTTCTTTCCACAGGCGGAACATATGGAGGACGTTTGTTGAGAGACGGGTCAGGCCTGTCCATCGGACGTCTTGAGGGAGGCGCAGGCGGAGCAGGCATCGGTTGTCTCGGCTGGCGCGGAGCTCTGCGTCTGCGAATCGGCAGAGGTCTCGGGTCAGCTTCAGGCGGAACAAAAGGTGCGCTCGCCATTCTGATATATGCAAGCAGACCCCACGAACAAATCATACTCGAACCGCCTCGGCTCACAAACGGGAGAGTAACGCCTGTCAGCGGCAGAAGGTCGGTTATGCCGAAAACGTTCAGCGAAAGCTGAAAAAGCATCATACCGGCGGCTGAAACGGCGGCGATGGTGTAGAAAGTTGAGCCTGCGGTTTTTGAAGCGTGGATTGCAAAAAATGCGATGCAGGCAAAGCAGAGCATAATTGCAACACCCATAATGAGACCGAATTCTTCGCAGATAAGCGCAAAAACCATATCGGTTGATGCCGCATATATATCGCGCACGTGGCCTTCGCCCAGACCAAGCCCCCAAACACCGCCGCTGGCAATGTAAATCAAGGCTCTGGATTGCTGATAGCCCGTGGTATCCATATAATCCCAAACGTGTCTGTAAGCTTCAAACCTTGCGGCAACGTGGTCTTTGAAATAGAAAATAAGAACCGCGCACATAAGCGCGCCCGTACAAACAAAAAAGATTGTTCGGATATCGCCTGAGCGCATAAACGCAATAAGAATAAAGGTGAAAAAGAAGATGAGCGCCGTGCCGAAGTCTCTCATCAGAAACAGTGCTCCGACGCAGCCGACGCAGAAAATCAGATATTTTGTAAGGCTGGTCTGAGAAAGAAGCTTTTCAAGCGAAACGGCACCGACGAAAATAAACGTTACCTTAACAAGCTCCGAGGGCTGAATTGAGAAAAAGCCGAGGTCAATCCAGTTGAGAGTTCCGTTGATGGTCTGTGCAAGGGCAAGGTTTGCCGCAAGAATAAGCACGCTGCCGATTGCCGCAGGCGTACGCAGTTTTGAAGCCAGGTTGACGTCTTTTGTCAGCAGAATAACGCCGAGATAGGTTATCAGACCGAGAATTATCGCAAAGAGCTGTTTATAAGCATATGCATCGCTGAAGCTTGCGCAAACCGTCAGACCGATGCCCGATAAGAAAAATCCGATAGCCTCAAGTTCAAAATAATCGTGCCCCGTTATAATTGTGCCCAGAGCCATATAAATCCATTCGATGGCTATGTAGCCGAGAAAGGTATAAATTGTTATCGCGCTGATATCCTTTTGCCTGAGAAGAATGCAGGCACAGCCGATAAGCTGAAACAGCGTTATGAGAAACAAAACCGTTATTTGTTTGAAACGCGGCTGTTTTTTCTCGTTCTCCATCCGAAAACCTCCTTTCGTCAATCTGAATTATAAACCAAAGCAAAAACAATGCCGTATTTTCGACTATACATCAAAATTATATCATAATTCTTTGCAAAATTCAATCGGAATATTGCTTTGGCTTTTCAGCACCTATCACAAAAGCCTGTCATATAATGATACTGCAAAGAATTTTTTGCTTTTATTTATATTATATTAATAAACTGTTATTAAAAAATTATTGCAAGCGAGGGAAAAATGGTGTATAATGTTTTAAATATGATTATAATGGGCGTAGTGCCGACAGGGGGAAACAAGATTTATGCAGGCCTATTTTGATAACAGCGCAACAACCGCGCCTTGCAGCGAAGCTGTCAACGCCGTTTCCGATGCGCTGATTCATTGCTGGGGCAACCCCTCATCGCTCCATTCATCGGGCAACCGCGCAAAAGAATTGCTCGATGCTTCAAGGGCGGATATTGCAAAAAAACTCGGCTGTTTGCCCGAAGAGATTTATTTTACCTCGGGCGGCACCGAAACAAATAACCTTGCCGTTATCGGCGCGGTTCACAAAATGCGCCGTCAGGGCAAACGCATTGTTTCAACAAGCGTTGAACATCCAAGCGTTGATGAAGCTCTCAATCAGCTTGAGGCAGAAGGCTTTGAGGTTATAAAGCTCAAGGTTGACGGTTACGGCAGAATAAACGAAAAGGACCTTTATGCCGCCGTTAATTCAAACACGATTCTTGTTACAATGATGCTTGTTAACAATGAGGTCGGAACCATAATGCCCGTTGAAGCGGCGAGACGTGCGGTGCTGATGGCTCGCTCGCCTGCTCTGATTCATTGCGATGCCGTTCAGGCTTTTGGCAAGATGCCTGTCAAGCCCTTGGCTCTCGGCGTTGACCTTATGACGATAAGCTCGCATAAAATTCACGGTCCCAAGGGTGTCGGCGCGCTCTATGTGCATAAGGGCATAAAAATAAATCCGCGCACCTTCGGCGGCTCACAGGAAAACAAGATCAGACCCGGAACAGAGCCTATGCCGGCAATCGCAGGTTTTGCGGCGGCGGCAAAAGTTTTGCCCGACCCTAAAAAACAGCTTGAGCATATAACTGCTCTGCGCGATTATATGGTTTCAAGGCTTGAGGAACTCGGCGACGTTGTTATCAACTCTCCGCCTGATGCTTTGCCCTACGTTACAAACGTTTCGGTACTCGGAATCAAATCCGAACCGATGCTCAACTTCCTCTCCGACAGAGGAATAAGCGTTTCCGCAGGTTCTGCCTGTTCAAAGGGCAAAAAAAGCCACGTTCTTTCGCAGATGGGGCTTGATAACAGACGTCTTGACAGTCCGTTGCGAATCAGCTTTTCAAGATTTACAACCATTCAGGAAATTGACGCTCTTATTCTCGGTATTGCCGAAGCAAAAAAGGTAATAAGAGCCGCAAAATAAATTTATTTTTCGGAGTTTAAAATGAAAGAAATCATTCTTATTAAAAACGGAGAGCTTGCTCTCAAAGGTCTTAACAGAAGAACGTTTGAAGATATGCTCGTTAAAAATATGCGCCGCAGACTTGAAAGCGTTGGCAAGTTCAAGTTTACCGTTGCGCAGTCAACAATCGTTGCCGAGCCTGAAAATGACGGCGTTGACCTTGACGAGGCAGTTGAAAGAATCGGTAAAGTTTTCGGCATTGCAGGCTTTTCGAGAGCCGCCGCCGTTGAAAAGGATATGGACGTTATTCTCAGGAGCGCTGAAGAATACCTGGCTCCCCAGCTTCTGACCGTCAGAAGCTTCAAGGTTGAAGCGAAGCGTTCCGATAAAAAATTTCCTCTCACTTCGCCTGAAATCTGCAGAGAAACAGGAGGATATCTGCTTCGCAAGTTTCCTCATCTTGAGGTTGACGTGCACAATCCCGACATCGTTGTTACCGTTGAAATCCGCGATTCAAACGCCTATATCCACGGCAAGCAGATTAAGGGTGCAGGCGGTATGCCCACAGGCTCAGCAGGCAGAGCCGCGCTTCTTATTTCGGGCGGCATCGACAGCCCCGTTGCAGGTTATATGATGGCAAAAAGAGGTCTTGAACTTATAGCAGTTCATTTTGCTTCTCCTCCCTACACAAGCGAGAGAGCAGAGCAGAAGGTTCATTCTCTTCTCAAGCAGGTCAGCAAATATTCGGGCAGAATTGCTCTTTTTGTTATCCCATTCACAAAAACGCAGGAGCTTATCAAGGATAATTGCCCCGAAGAAATCTTCACGGTAATTATGCGCCGTATGATGATGAGAGTTGCGCAGAAAGTTGCCGCCAAAGAGCACGCAGGCGCACTCATCACGGGCGAAAGCGTTGGTCAGGTTGCAAGCCAGACGATGCAGGCTATTGCTTGCACAGATGCGGTTTGCGAAATGCCTGTTTTCAGACCGCTTATCGGTATGGATAAAGATGAGGTTGTTGCGATTTCAAGAAAAATCGAAACCTTCGATATTTCAATTTTACCCTATGAGGACTGCTGCACCGTCTTCACACCTAAACACCCCAGAACAAGACCCACCATTGAATACGTTGAAGAATGCGAAAAGGCACTTGAGGTGGACAAGCTTGTTGAAGAAGCCGCGGAAAACGCAAGATTCGTTCTTATCAGCGGCTATTAATAAATAAGGAGTTGCTTTTCTTGGCAGTTTGTGAAATTTTATCAGTCGGCACCGAGATTCTGCTCGGCGATATTTTAAATACAAATTCAAGATATCTTTCCGTTGAGCTTGCCAAAATCGGCATCTCCGTTTTGCGTCACACAACCGTTGGCGACAATGCCGAGAGGCTTGCCGCCGCGCTCGAAACAGCGCTCGGAAGAAGTGATATCGTTATCGCAACGGGCGGCCTCGGACCTACCGCAGACGATATCACGCGAGACGTTTGCTGTGAGGTTATGGGCTTTGAATTGACTCTCGATGAAAATATAGCTGCAGGCATTCGCAGCTATTTTGAGTCAAGAGGCATTGCGATGCCCGAGAATAATCTTCGCCAGGCATACGTGCCTGTGGGCGGAACGGTTTTTGAGAATAAAAACGGTACCGCACCGGGTCTGGGGCTCAAGAAGAACGGCAAATGCGTTGTTATTCTGCCCGGACCACCCTATGAAATGGCGCCGATGTATCATGAATGCGTTGTGCCCTATCTTGCGGAATATTCCGACGGAATAATCGTTTCGCACACGGTGCGCACAATGGGAATCGGCGAGAGTGCGATGGCAGAAGAGGTCAGCGACCTTCTTGAAGGAGAAAATCCTTCCGTTGCACCTTATGCCAAAAAAGGCGAAGCTTTGCTTCGTGTAACTGCAAAAGCAAAAACAGAGGGGGAAGCTCAGGCGCTTCTTGCACCCGTAATTGAAGAAATCAAAAAAAGGCTCGGCTCTTACGTTTACGGCATAGACAGCGAGAGTATTGAGCAGAGGGTTGTTGAGCTTCTTAAAAAGTATAAGCTCACCCTTGCAACCGCAGAGAGCTGCACCGCAGGTTATATTCCGAAAAGAATAACCGATATCCCCGGTGCAAGCGAGGTTTTTGAATACGGTGCAATCACCTATTCGAACGACGTTAAAGAAAAGGTACTCGGCGTTAAACACGAAACGCTTCTTGCTCACGGCGCAGTCAGCGAAGAAACGGCAAGAGAAATGGCGGCAGGCATACGCCGCGTTTCGGGCGCGGATATCGGTATTTCTGTTACGGGTATAGCAGGCCCGGGAAGCGACGGCACAAATAAGCCCGTAGGACTCTGCTTCATCGCTCTTGATGCGGCAGACGAGCAAATCTGCGAAAAAATTGAAACGGGGAAAAACAACAGAGAATATAACAGATACGTTAATTCCTCACGCGCTCTTAACCTTGTAAGGCGCTATATTGAGAAAAAGGAAGGATGACAGTATGAATATGAAAAAAATTCTGATTGCCGTTTGTTCCGTGCTGGCGGCTGTAACGCTTGTTTTCGGCGTTCTTACGGTGACCAATATAATAAAAGACAAAAATGCAACCGCAAACGTGCAGGTACCTGCAGGTGAACCTGCTCCCGTTTCGCCTGTTAAAGTTGAAGGCGAAATTGAATATGATGCCGCCGCAAAGCAGCTTGATGCGGTTAAATCCAACAGTTATAAGGCAGAAACTTTTGACGGCAAAACAATTTCAGAAGACCTCAAGCAGGCGTATTCAATCAACAACAATCTTGTAGGCTGGCTCACAATTCCCGGCACTGAAATTGATACTGCCATTATTCAGGGCAAAGATAACAGCCGTTATCTCACATACGATTTCTATGAGAGATACACAACCGAAACTTCATCCACAAATTACGGCAACCTTTATCTTGATTACCGTTGCTCAAATACCGATGATATTTCCAAAAACATGGTTATTCACGGCCACACAACAGGCAGAGCAAGCGGTATTCCCAAGCAGGCGTTCCGTTCACTTTATGATTATAAAGATATGAATTATTTCATTGAGAATCCGATTATTAAATATCAGACTCTCAACGGTGAGAACACATATAAAATCTGCGCTGTTTTTCTTTCAACAACTCAGCGCGCAGACGATAACGGATATATGTTCAATTATATCTATCCCGATATGAGCGACAGTAATATGGTCGGCTATATTGAACAGGTAAAGCAGAGAATGCTCTATGAAACAGGCGTTTCGCTTGAGCCGACTGATAAGGTTATCACCCTTTCAACCTGTATTTATGATTACGGTGCAAGCGTTGACACTAGACTTGTTGTTGTGGGCAGACTCCTTCACGAAGGCGAAAGCGAAGAAATTGACGCTTCTCTTGTTAAGGATAATCCCGATTATCGCAGACCTCAGGTATGGTATAACAAACAGGGCATTGCAAATCCCTATAAAAACACCGAAGCCTGGAAACCCAGTGCAACTTGATTTCGGAGGATTGAATGATGGATAAAAACAACGAAAACAGAAACGAAAATCTCAGCTTTGTAACTGATGAAGATGCTCTGACCGAAATCGATCTCGGCAGTTTTCTTGATGAAACAACAAAACCTGCTCCTGTTTTTGAGGGCTTCCACGAGGATATTCAGAAAACGGAAAAGAGCCTTGAAAATGAGCTCCAGAGCCTTTATGACGACATAATGAACAGCGGCCCTGCAACAATCGTTCCCAAGCCCCTGTCCGTTATCACTTCCGAAGAAACAACGCCTGCCGAAAACGGTCTGAGCGAAATGTGGATGAATCCCGAGGAATATATCGATATTCCCGTTGTTTCGCTCGACGAATCGGAGGAAGAAGAGTTTGTTCCCGAGGAGGCTTTCTTCAAGCCTGAGCCTGTTGATAACAGCGAGGGCGACGCACCCGCTTTTTCTGCCGATACGGCAAAAGATGATATTTTTGGCTTAATTAACAGTATGAAGAGCGAAACCGACGGCGAAACGGGCTTTAACGATATCCTTGCAGAAATCGAAGCCAATTCTGAAATTCTGCCTCTGGCAAACGACTATAACGCTATCGACGATTTTCTTAAAACTCTGCCTGCAACAGAACCTGCAGAAAAAGAAGAACCGTCCGCAGAGCCTGAGATTGTTGCCGAAGAAGAGAGCAAAATGGCTGAAGAGGCTGTTGCTTCCGAAGAGGTAATCAACACAAACTCCGAAGAGTTTGAGCAGACCCTTGCGGAACTTCTTAACGACGAACCTGTTGTTCCCGAGCAGACAAGCGAAGAGCCCGACGGCGGTTTTGTTGTGAACGTTCCCGATGACGGCAACGATTATTCTTTTGCCGCAGAGCAGAATTATGAAACTCCCGCAGCTTTCTTTGGCGCGGCAGAGGGATATGAACAGTCTGTTCCCGAACAGCCCGACAGAGTTGTTATCGGTGATTTTGAAGCCGCACAGAAGGCTGCGCTCGAAGCTGATATCGTTGAAACAAAAGAAGAGAAAAAGGCAAGAAAAAAGAGAGAAAAAGAAGAAAAGAAAAACGGCGAAAAGAAGCCTGTAAGCAAAGGTGAGATTGTCAGAAGGATTGTTCTTACGCTTTCCTTCGTTGTAATGTTTGTTTGCGCTCTGATTCTTGTGAACACATATATTATTCAGCCAGAGATTGCCAAAAAAGTTATCGGCGAATCGATGAGCGAATTAGCTGCAGGCGAAGATAAATACGGCGACGCGGTTGTTGATGATTCTATAAGAGACGAATATGATATTGAGTTCCCCGACGGAATGCTTGCAAAATATTCGCAGCTCTATGCTTCAAATTCAGACCTTCGCGGCTGGATTTCCATTCCTGCGTTTGAGATGAATCTGCCTATTGTTCAGGGCGAAGATAATGAATATTATCTCAAGAGAAACATCTATAAAAAATGGGTTGAATACGGTGTTCCTTTCTTTGATTACAGAATTGCGGAAGACCAGTTCAAAACTCTGCCCAGAAATACCGTTATCTACGGCCATAATATGAGAAGCGACGACCTTATCTTCGGTATGCTTGAAGAATACAGAGACATTGACGGTTATAAGCGCGCTCCCGTTATTGAATGCAACACCATTTACGGCGATTTCACTTGGCTTGTTTGCGGCGCGTTTATCTCAAACAGCAATCCTGAAGACGATAACGGCTATGTTTTCCCCTATAACTTTATCGATTGCAACGACCAGCTTTTTGCCGAATATATCAAAGAGCTTGAAAAGAGATCTTTCTATGATACAGGCGTTGACCTTGCCGTAACCGATAAGATTCTCACGCTCTCAACCTGCTGCTATGATTTCAACGATGCAAGACTTGTTGTTGTTGCAAGACTTCTCAGAGAAGGCGAAAGCGTAAGCGTTGATACATCAAAGGCAGTTAAAAATCCTGACCCCAAGGGTCCTCAGGCGTGGTGCGATGAACTTGGCAAGCCTAACAACCACGCATCAGACGTTCGTTGGTATTATTAATCTGAAATAACAGAAGGGACAGTGAAAATCCATGATAAACAAAACAGGGATTTTTCTTCCGCAGTCCGATTTGCAGAGCAACGCGGCAAACCTGCTTGTGCAGAGCGTTCGGAAAACTGCGGTTGAACCTGAAATCATAGATTTCAGAGCACCGTCGCAGCTTGCGGCGGCGCTCAGGCGAGCCGACTGCGGTTTTGCCGTTATCGCTGCGCCCGAAGATATATTCCTCAAAACCAAAATTGCTCTCATCAAATATCTGGACGAAAAAACCGTCAGAAGCAGTGCGATAACTGCCGCTATCGGCGAAATCTGTCCGCTTGGCGATAAGGAATTCGATTTGCACTGTGCGGTTCCTGTAGGTGCAAAACCCATTGCAACGGCAGACGGTCTGTTTTCTGCTTTTACGTTTGAAAAAAACGGCAGAACCGTTGTTATGCTTCCGCTGATTGAAGAAAAGCTCCGCGAGCTTATTCCTCTTGTTTTCGGTAAGGAAACGGAAAAAGCAGTGCCGTCGGGTTTTCGTAAAAATCTTGAATCCGTTATAAAAAGCGGCAAAAAAACAGCCGTTGCGTCCGTAGGACTTTCGGGTGCGCTTATGGCGGTTGTTTCAAGCGTAGACGGCGGCGAAAACGCTTTCCTGCTTGCTGAGAGCAAACCTGCAAGTGCCGCGAACTCTGCCGATTCAATTGCAAATTGCGCCAAAGAAGCCAAAGAGGCTTCGGGCGCGGATTACGGCGTATCGGTTTCTGCCCCTGAGAGCGAAAACGGCGAAAGCTATATGCTTGTCTGCCTTGCGGATTCAAACAGGGCAAGAGTTGCAAAGGTTTATGCCGAAAACGGCGAAACGCCCAAAGCTCTTGCAGGCGCGGCAATAACCAAGCTTTACGAAATGATGGATGAGCTTGCAGGTGCAGGAGCGCTGGTCAACCCCAATCCTCCGCCCAAACCGAAGAAAAATCCCGTTTTGCCGATAATCATAACGGCAATCGGTATTGCAACAGCGATTGTTTTGTCCTTGCTCGTGACGTTCTTTATAGGTGAAAAAGAAAAAAATGAGTCTGTAACAAACACCAAAGCGCATATTCAGGCAGATGGTCTTGCGGTTTATGCCGCACAGGCAGAAACAACAACCGTTCCTTTTGAAGAAGAAACCGATTTCAGAGGCGGTAGCGGAATAGGGGATGAATTTGAGCTTTTGGTTTCAGATTTGCTTACCGAATCCGCAACAAACGAAGCGGCAACGCAAACCGTAACTCAGCCGACCTCGGTTTCTTTAACACAGACGGCGCAAACAACCTTGCCCGTTACCAAACCAACCGCAACCCAAACACCTCAAACAACGGTCAGACCTACCGCCGCACCGTCAACCAAGCCTGTAACGGTTCCTGCCACGCAAAAGCCCGTAACAACAAAGCCGAGCGAAAATGAAAAAGCAAGCGGCACGTTTGTTTTAACAAGCTACGGCTGGGGTCACGGCGTCGGAATGAGCCAGGAGGGCGCGATTGCGATGGCAAAAAACGGCAGTGACTATAAACAGATTTTGGTCAATTACTATCCTGATACAACAGTTAAGCCCGACCCCTCAACGCCCGAAACCGTAAAATACGGCGGAGTTGAATACGGACTTGTTGAATACCTTTGCAAGGCATCTTACAGAGAGATTGGCAACAGCGCACCGAAAGATGCTTTGAAGGCGCAGATAATTGCAATTTATACCTTTGCAAAAACGTATAATTTTGACGTTGATTCTTCGCGCCATGCATTTTCTCCGAACTGGGCATATGAAGGCACCGCAACCCATAAAGCCTGTCTTGAGGTTCTTGGAATGGCAAGCGCGGAAGATAAACCTGCCGCCGTTTACGTTGATTATAACGGTCAGCCTGCATTCACCTGTTATTTTGCAAGCTCTGCAGGCAAAACCGCATCGGCAAACTCTGTCTGGGGCGGCAATTATGCCTATCTTTCGGGCGGAGCCAAAAGCCCCGAAAAGGTTGAGGTTGCCGAGTTAAAAATAAGTGCGGAAGATATGAAAAAAATGATTCTTGCTTATGACAGCTCCGTAACGCTCGGTGATGACCCTGCTCAATGGATAAAAATTGTTTCTCACGATAAAGCTTACAGCGCTGATATAGGCTACGCTTCGGTAGCCAGAGTCGGTAACAAAGAGATAAGAGGTAACCGTTTCAGAAGCGACGTTATGGGCTATCAGCTCCGTTCCCATTGCTTCACAATCAAATACATACCGAATTAATAAAAGGCACAGTATCAACTGTGCCTTTTAATTATGCAAAAAAAGCGCTCCCCTTGCGGAGAGCGCC
>JAFXJO010000045.1 GCA_017532185.1 Clostridia bacterium
TATCTCTTGCAGATTTCTTCAACGCCCAGCTTGATTTTTTCTGCGCTGTTTTCAAAATCGGTTGCACAGAGATAAATAAACTCTGCGATTTTATCCATATCCTCTTCGTTAAGACCTCTCGAGGTAACAGCGGCTGTACCGAGTCTGATACCGCTTGTTACGAAAGGCTTCTCGGGGTCGTTGGGGATTGCATTCTTGTTTGCGGTGATATAAACCTCATCAAGTCTCTTTTCAAGCTCCTTGCCGGTAATACCGAGTGAGCGAAGGTCAACGAGCATAAGGTGGTTATCCGTTCCGCCCGAAACAAGATTAATACCTCTTGACATAAGGCCCTTTGCAAGTGCGGAAGCATTCTTCACGATGTTTTCCTGATAAACCTTGAATGAGGGGTCAAGTGCTTCTCCGAAGCAGATTGCCTTTGCGGCGATGATATGCATAAGAGGGCCACCCTGATTTCCGGGGAAGATAGCCTTATTGATAGCAGCTGCAAGCTCTTCCTTGCAGAGAATAAGACCTCCTCTGGGACCTCTGAGAGTTTTGTGAGTTGTGGTTGTCACGATATCTGCATAAGGTACGGGTGAGGGATGAAGTCCTGCGGCAACAAGACCTGCAATGTGTGCCATATCAACCATGAAATATGCACCGACTGCCTTTGCAATCTTGCCTATGCGTTCAAAATCAATGATTCTGGGATATGCCGAAGCACCTGCAACGATAAGCTTGGGCTTGATTTCGTTTGCTGTTTTTTCGAATTCATCATAATCGATAAATCCGTCGTCGTTTACGCCGTAGGGAACAAACTTATAAAGCTTGCCGCTTGCGTTAACGGGTGAACCGTGGGTAAGATGTCCGCCGTGAGCAAGATTCATGCCCATAACAACATCGCCGGGTTCAAGGATTGCGGAATAAGCCGCCATATTTGCCTGAGCACCCGAGTGAGGCTGAACATTTGCCGCTTCAGCACCGAAAAGCTTCTTTGCTCTTTCGATTGCAATTGTTTCAACAACATCAACGCATTCACAGCCGCCGTAGTATCTTTTTCCGGGATAACCCTCGGCATATTTATTTGTCAGAACGATTCCCATTGCAGCCATAACTGCAGGAGAAACAATGTTTTCGGAAGCGATAAGCTCGAGATTTCTCTTCTGTCTTTTAAGCTCGGCTTCCATAGCCTTGCCTACTTCTTCATCGTATTTGATAAGGGGAGTTATTGTATCGATATAATCGGAAAACATCGGACAAGCACCTCTTTCGTCAATTTTTATTCTACCTTGTTATATTACCACAAATCATGGAAATATGTCAAACTGCATTCTTAACAAAAAAGACTTGTAATATTTTAATAAATAGGTTATACTGTATGATAACACAAAAAAGGAGATGAACCAATGGATCCTATCAAGGTTGATTTTTCAAAAAAAGACGGCGGCGGTAAAAAGGATATAGTTATTCCTCCCGAAAAGGCTGCTCTTAAAATTGTTCTCAGCGTTGTATGTATGCTTGTGTTTGCGGTTGTTGCGTTCTACGTTATGCTTCCCGCAATCAACCTGAAAGCATATGAGTTTTATCTTTACGTCGGCATGGTTGCCGCTTCATACGTTGTGTTCAACGGCATTTTTGCCAACGTTATGGCAAAGCCCGAATACATCCCCTATGTCAAGAGAAGAGCAATTGTGCCCGGCATAATCATCGGCGTTCTCGTTGTTGCCGTCGGTATCGGTTATCTTGTATCGAGCGAGTTTTTCAGAGCCGAAAGCTACAGCAACATCATTGACGTGAGAACAGACAGCGATTTCTCGTCTGAAATTCCCGAAGATAATGCCGAAAGCTTCAGCGCCATTCCCAAGCTTGACGAAAGTGCGGCGGCACAGCTCGCTACAAGAGCTCTCGGTGTTCTTGAAGAAAAAGGCAGCGTTTCGCAGTTTACCGTTTATCCTGAGTATACCCAGATAAACTATAAGGGCACTCCCGTCA
>JAFXJO010000046.1 GCA_017532185.1 Clostridia bacterium
AAAAAAACATCGCCGCCGCACAGAGTCTGTGCGGCGGCTTTCTGCACTCAGAATTCTTCCTTCTTGTCCTTCTTCTGCTGGGCGTTGTTCTTGTTCTTATTCTGTGCGTTTCTGTTGTTCTGATTGTTGCCGGGACAATCCTTCTGGTTGCCGGGGAAATTGTTCTGGTTGTTTCTGTTATCCATTTTTATTCACCTTTCGGAATAATTTGCCCGAAAGCGTTTCGGGCTCGTTCATAGTATGTGCATCTGCGGCATAATCATTCGCATTTATGTTGACAAAAATTTTTGCCGATGATAGAATAGTATTGTATATTAATTTTTAATAGGAGAAAAAATATGATTGTTAAAAATTCTTTCGGAACAACTTCAAAAGGCGAAGCTGTTGATATCTACACAATACGCAATTCCGCAGGCACCGCAGTTGATATTCTCACCTACGGCGCAACCGTAAACAGCATTTATGTTGCAGATAAAAACGGCGTTTTTGCCGACGTTCTTTCGGGCTTTGACACCATCGAAGGTCACGAAAATTTTTCCGATTATCAGGGTATGACAGTCGGCAGATATGCAAACCGCATCGCAGGCGGCAAATTCAGCATCGACGGCGTTGAATATAACGTTGAAAAGAACGAAAAAGGCATCACCTGCCTCCACGGCGGCGCAGAGCTTTCAACCGCAATCTGGAAGGCTTTTATCGTTGACGATAACGCAATCGAAATGAACTACACAAGTCCCGACGGCGCAATGGGCTTCCCCGGCAAGGTTGATTTCAAAGTAACCTTCACTCTTCACGAGGATAATGCGCTCAAAATTGAATATAATGCAATCAGCGATAAAAAGACCGTTATCAATATGACAAACCACGCATATTTCAACTTTGCAGGCAAGGGTGATATTCTCGCTCACGAGCTGATGATTAACGCTGACGCCTACACTCCCATTGATGAAAACAGCATTCCCACAGGCGAAATCAGACCCGTTGAAGGCACTCCGTTTGATTTCAGAGTTGCGAAGCCCATCGGCAAAGATATCGATGCCGCAGATGATCAGCTTGCAATCGGCAGAGGCTATGACCATAACTTCTGCCTCAACGACGGCGAAGGTCCCATCGCAACCGCCTATGACCCCGAAAGCGGCAGATTCCTTGAGGTTTTCACAGATCTTTGCGGCGTTCAGCTTTATACAGGCAACTTCCTTGACGGCACAAACACAGGCAAAAACGGAGTTAAGCTCATCAAAAATGCCGGCTTCTGCCTTGAAACCCAGTATTATCCCAACACACCCAATATGCCCGAATTTCCGCAGTGCACCTTTGATGCAGGCGAAAAATTCAGCACCTGCACCGTTTTCAGATTCTCGGTTAAATAATTATTTCACACCCTAATAATAGTTTGTTCATTTTTGCGGCTATATGTTACAGATTATTATTCGCCAATTCACAGTTTTTTTATATTTTTGCCTATAATTAGAATTGTAAGGTGAAAACCGAAAACACATATAACTCATAACATTTGATGTTTAAAATACAGGAGGGGATTTTTATGGCAGCAGAAAGAATTCTTGTTGTGGACGACGATACCAATATTTGCGAACTCCTTCGCCTTTATCTTGAAAAAGACGGTTACGAGGTTGTTATCGCAAACAACGGCGGCGAGGCGGTAACGATGTTTCAGGAGCTTTCGCCCGACCTTATGCTTCTCGATATAATGCTTCCCGTGCTTGACGGCTGGCAGGTATGCCGCGAAGTCAGAAAGTTTTCGGACAAGCCCATCATTATGCTCACCGCAAAAGGCGAAACCTTCGATAAGGTTCTCGGCTTTGAACTCGGTGCAGATGACTACGTTGTGAAACCCTTTGATGCAAAAGAAGTTATGGCAAGAGTCAAAGCGGTTCTTCGCAGAAGCGGCTCTGCAGAAAAATCAAGCATCAAGGAAGTGCGCTTCGACAAGCTTGTTATCAATCTCACAAACTATGAACTCCGCGTTGACGGCAAAAAGGTTGATACTCCGCCCAAAGAGCTTGAGCTGATCTATCACCTTGCCAACAACCCCAACAGAGTTTTCACAAGAGACCAGCTTCTTGACGAGGTATGGGGCTTTGATTACTACGGCGATTCAAGAACCGTTGACGTTCACGTTAAAAGACTCCGCGAAAAGCTTGAAGGCGTTTCAGATAAATGGGAGCTTAAAACTGTTTGGAGCGTCGGCTATAAGTTTGAAACCAAAGACTGATAATTTGCATCGGGGTGAATTCCTGTGAAAAAATTCAGAAACAGAGGTTCAGGTCTTTTCCGTAAATACCTGCTCGTTACAATTTCAGTTATTCTTGCAAGCTTCGTCTTTATAGGCGGAGCTCTCTTGCTTTTGGTTTCAAAGCTCTGGATGGAAGAAAAACTTGAGCTTCTTACCGAAAACGTTTCTCACGTTGCCCAAAGCACGCGTGATACCTATCAGCATAACAATCTTTTTGATGAGAACAGCTATTTCTCCGTCAAGCTCATATGCAACACCCTCATTCAGACGTCCGACGCCATTGATGCGGATATATTTATCGTCAACCCCGAAGGTGAGGTTGTTTTTTGCAAAGATACGCTTCAGTCAAACCTTTCCATTTTTACGGGTGACTGTCTTATCCACGGCGACTATAAGATATCTCCCGCCGAACTCAAAGAAGCTTCTTCAAAATTAACCGCTTCAACAGGCGACCTCAACGGTGCGCTTGACAGCGTAAGCTTTATCGCGAGCGCTCCGATAAAAGTGGGCGACGAGGTTGTTGGCGTTGTTTATGCAACTCAAACCGTGCTCGACGGTCTTGCACCGTATGTTCTCGGTATTTTCAAAATGTTCTTCTGGGCAGCTTTGTTTGCCTTTGCTCTTGCCTTTGTAATAGTTTATCTTGTTTCCTACAGAATGACCAAGCCCTTGCGCGAAATGTCACAGGCTTCAAAACAGTACGCAAACGGCGATTTTTCAAAAAGAATAACCATACCCAAATCAACGTTCAACAACAACGATGAAATTGAGGAGCTTGTGCAAGCGTTCAACTCCATGGCGCAGGCGCTCGCAACGCTTGAAATGAGCCGCAGAAGCTTTGTTTCAAACGTTTCTCACGAGTTAAAAACGCCTATGACAACCATCGGCGGCTTCATTGACGGCATTCTTGACGGCACCATTGAACCCGAAAAACAAAACCAATATTTAAAAATAGTTTCCGATGAAGTCAAACGACTTTCAAGGCTTGTTACGGGTATGCTTAATATGAGCAAACTTGAAGCAGGTGAGCTGGATATCAAACCCGTTGAGTTTGATATTTCCGAAATGCTTTTCAGAACTCTTCTCGGCTTCGAACAGTTCATTGATAAAAAACACATTGAAATCATCGGTCTTGACGAGCTTCAGACCAATCGCGTAACCGCTGATAAAGATATGATAAACCAGGTTGTTTATAACCTTATCGATAACGCGGTCAAATTTACGCCCGATGGCGGATACATCGAAATCCGTTCAAAGGCAGATGCAGAAAAAATTATAGTTAAAATCAAAAACAGCGGCAGAGGCATCCCGGCCGAAGAACTTGATAAAATTTTTGAACGCTTCTACAAAATTGACAAATCGAGAAGCTTCGACATCAAAGGCGCAGGTATGGGTCTTTACCTTTGCAAAACAATTATTGAGCTTCACGGCGGTCAGATAACCGCAAGAAGCCGCGAAGGTGAGTTTGCGGAATTTGTTTTCCAGCTTCCTTTAAATTAATTTTTTATAAATATTAAACCTGTGTTCAAAGTTTTTTAACATTCGGCTTTTATACTGAAAAAAGAAAAAATCAATCACCCCCTGCAAGGAGGATTTTATATGTTTGACGAAAACGGCAACATCTACGAAGAAAACACCGCGGCAACTCCAGAAGAAAGCGCTCCCGCAGCTCCGCAGGAGCCTGCAGATATTCCTAAGGTTGAAGCTGAAAAGGTTTATGAAAGACCCTTTGAAAGAGAGGCTGATACAAGCTATTCCGAGTATCAGCGTCAGAGCGCGCAGTACAGTCCCTACGGCTCCCGTCCCTATAATCCGTCGGGAAATCACGAAAATGCCTCTCGGTCGCAGCAAAAAAACGAATACCGCGTTTATAATTACAACCAACCTACTCAGTCGCAGGTCTGCGAAACCGAAAACAATAACGATTCCAATAAGGGGCTTAAAATTTTTGCCGCTATCGTTTCAATACTTCTTGTTTTTGCGCTCGTTTTTTCAGGCGTAATCATATTCAAGCAGCTTAAAGGCACTCAGCCCGAAAATATTACCGTAACAAATCCTCCCAAAAGAGGAGATGCTGAAAATGCACCTGCGGTCAATATAGCCGCTATGCCTGAAAATGCGCTCACCACCCGTGAAATAGCGGAAAAAGTTAAACCTGCCATCGTCGGTATCGTTGTTTATACAAACAACTCCGGTAAATCCGCCGGCGAAGGCACGGGCGTTATCTGGGAAGAGGACGCAACAGGCACTTACACCTATATCATCACCTGCGCCCACGTTATCAGCGACCCCGGCATCAAAGTCAGAGTTCAGACAGAAAACGGCACAATGTATGACGGTGAAATCGTTGGTCTTGACTCAAGAACAGACCTCGGCGTTGTTAAAATCAAGGCAACAGGTCTGCCCAAAGCAGAACTCGGCGATTCCGATGCACTTCGTGTTGGTGACAACGTTTTTGCAATCGGCAACCCCGGCGGCGTTGAATTCTTCGGTTCGTTCACAGGTGGTTACGTTTCTGCAATTGACCGCCCCGTAAGCAGCGAAATCGGCTACACAATGAAATGCATTCAGCACGATGCCGCCATCAACCCCGGTAACTCGGGCGGCGCGCTCGTTAACGTTTACGGTCAGGTTATCGGCATCAACTCTCAGAAAATCGCCGCAACCGATTATGAAGGTATGGGCTTCGCAATCCCCATGAGCAGCGCAAAACAAATTATTGAAGAGCTTACTCAGTTCGGTTATATCCCCAACAGACCCAAGCTCGGCATCAGCTATTATCCCGTCAGCGCAAGCACTCAATACAGTATGATAGCTCAGATTCAGGGTCTCCCTGCAGGAACTCTCATCATCGATAAAATTGATTCGGAAAGCTCGCTTGCAAAAACCGAAGCCAGACAATACGATATGATTATTGCTGTTAACGGCCAGGATCTTACAACTGCCGACATTCTTCTTGAGCTTATTGAAAACAGCAAAGTCGGCACGAAACTTACCCTTACTCTCTGCCGCGTAAACAGCAACTATACAATCAGCAAATTCGACGTTGAGGTTACTCTGGTTGAAGATAAAAGCACTTCAAACGTTGAGGCAACAGAACCGAATTATGTTGACCCGTTTGAATATTATAACCCTTACGGTTATTAATTGGTTTTTTCGAAAAAGGCTTGCACGTTTTGTGCAAGCCTTTGTTTTTACCAAAACCTTTTTCTTGCATATTGACATTATATATGATATATTATATTAGGTTAAAGTTCGGCTTTTAAAATATGAATTAACAGGAGGCAAAGTTATGTGTCAATGCAACTGTCATGGTCCCAAGAGCGACCTTTCTCTGCTTGATGATGTGCTCAAAGAATACGCAGGCTCATCAAGCAATCTTATCACTATTCTTCAGAAAGCCCAGAATATCTACGGCTATCTGCCCAAAGACGTTATGTATTGCATCGCTGACAAGGTAGGCATCACCCCTGCCGACGTTATGGGCGTTGCAACCTTCTATTCGCAGTTCAGATTAACTCCAATCGGCAAATATCTCATTATGTCCTGCCAGGGCACGGCCTGCCACGTTAACGGCAGCGAAAGAGTTACTGCCGCCATCTCCGAATATCTCGGTATCGGCAACGGCGAAACAACCGCAGACGGACTTTTTACTCTCGAAAACGTTGCCTGCCTCGGTTGCTGCTCACTTGCACCCGTTATTATGATTAACGGCGAGGCTTACGGCAATCTGACTCCCGATTCGGCAGTTGCCGTTCTCAAGGGCATTCAGGAAAAGGAGGGCAAATAATGCGTATAGTTATCGGCGAAGGCTCCTGCGGTATTGCGGCAGGTGCGTCAAAAGTTCATAAGGCTATCGAAGCCGTTATGACAGCAAACGAACCCTTCTCACTGGGCAGCACAGGGTGTATCGGTATGTGCTTCCTTGAACCCATCGTTGATTTATATGACGGCAAAACGCTTCTGCGCCGCCTTGTTAAGGTAACCGCAGACGATGCTGTCTCCATCGTTGAAGCCGCAAGAAGCGGAGACCTTTCAAAGGTTGATTCAATAACAATTTCGGCTGAAGACGAAGAATTTCTCAACCGTCAGACAAGAATCGCTCTGCGTCATTGCGGTCTGATTGACCCTGTTTCGCTTGACGATTACCGCGAAGCCGACGGCTATCAGGCACTTGAAAAAGCTCTCAAAACAATGACTCCCGAACAGGTTATCGAAGAAATCAAGATTTCGGGTCTTGCAGGCAGAGGCGGTGCAGGCTTCCCCACCTGGTTCAAATGGAATGCTGCCCGTCAGAGCGTAAGCGACACCAAATATCTCATCTGCAACGCTGACGAGGGCGACCCCGGCGCATTTATGGACAGAGCCGTTATTGAGTCTGACCCTCACAGCCTTATCGAAGGTATGCTTATCGGCGCATATGCAATCGGTGCTTGCGAAATGATTGTTTACGTGCGTGCAGAATACCCTCTTGCAATCGCAAATCTTGAAATTGCCATTGCTCAGGCTAAAAAGGCAAATCTTCTCGGCGAAAACATTCTCGGCACAGGTTTCTCCTGCGATATGAGAATCAAGGCAGGTGCAGGTGCGTTTGTCTGCGGTGAAGAAACCGCACTTATCGAATCACTCGAAGGCAAGAGAGGTATGCCCAGACTCAAGCCTCCCGTCCCTGCACAGAAGGGCTATATGGATGAACCCTCAAACATCAACAACGTTGAAACGTTTGCAAACGTTTCCTGGATTATAAATAACGGCGGCGAAGCCTTTGCCGCTATGGGTACCGAAAACAGCAAGGGCACCAAGGTTTTTGCTCTCACAGGCAAAATCCGCAAGGGCGGTCTTGTTGAAATCCCCATGGGTAAAACTCTGCGCGACGTTATCTACGGTATCGGCGGCGGTATCCGCGACAATAAAGAATTCAAAGCAGTCCAGATGGGCGGTCCCTCAGGCGGCTGCATTCCCAAGGAATTGCTCGATACCTTTATTGATTACAAGGCTCTTGCCGCAACGGGCGCAATTATGGGCTCGGGCGGTATGGTTGTTATGGATGAAAGCACCTGTATGGTTGGTATGGCAAAATTCTTCCTTGATTTCACAGCTCTCGAATCCTGCGGCAAATGCGTTCACTGCCGCATCGGCACCGCAAGAATGCAGGAAATTCTCACAAGAATTGTCAAGGGCGAAGGCAAAGACGGCGACATCGAGCTTCTTGAGGAGCTTTGCGAAGCAGTCAAGGACGGCGCTCTCTGCGGTCTGGGTCAGACTGCCCCCAACCCCGTGCTCACAACAATCAGATATTTCAGAAACGAATACGAAGCCCACATCAAAGAGAAGAAATGCCCTGCCAAGGAATGCGTTGACCTTCTCACTTATTCAATTGACGCCGAGGCGTGCAGAGGTTGCACACTCTGCGCTAAAAAATGTCCTGCTCACGCCATCAGCGGCGCAGTCAAGCAGGCTCACGTTATCAATTCCGAAGCTTGTATCCGTTGCGGTCAGTGCGTAAATTCCTGCCGCTTCGGCGCAATCATAGTAGAATAAAGGAGGCGGCAAAATGGAACAGATTAAAATTACGGTAAATGGCCGAGAACTCATCGGCGAAAAAGGCGAAACCGTTCTCAATATTGCCGCACGCAACGGCATCGAAATCCCCAACCTCTGCTATAACGGCAAGCTTAAGCTCTACGGCGCCTGCGGTCTTTGCCTTGTTGAGGCAGAAAACAGCCCCAAGCTTATGCGTGCCTGTGCAACCGTTGCTCAGGACGGTATGGTGCTCAGCACAAACACTCCCAGAGTTAAAAAAGCAAGAAAAATTGCTCTTGAACTTATTATGAGCGACCACAGCGGCGACTGCGTTGCCCCCTGCTCGCTCAACTGCCCTGCACACACCGATATTCAGGGCTACCTCAAAGCAATCGCAAACGGTGATGATAAAGAAGCCGTTAAAATCATCAAAGAAAAAATCCCGATTCCCGCATCAATCGGCAGAGTTTGCCCTCATCCCTGTGAGAGCAACTGCCGCCGCAGACTTGTTGAAGAGCCTCTTTCGGTTGCATACCTCAAGGCTTTTGCGGCTGATAACGATCTTGCTTCCGATGCGCCCTACACCGCAACGCCCGAAGAAGCAACAGGCAAAAAGGTTGCCGTTATCGGCGGCGGTCCTGCAGGTCTGACCGCGGCTTATTATCTCCGTCTTTCAGGTCATGACGTAACAATTTACGAAGCTATGCCCGAGATGGGTGGTATGCTCCGCTACGGCATTCCCGAATACCGTCTGCCTAAAGCAATTCTTGCAAAGGAAGTTGCGGCTATCGCAAAGCTTGGCGTTGAAATGAAAAACAACGTCAAGGTCGGCAAGGATATTTCATTTGAAGAAATCAAAAACGGTGCAGATGCCGTTCTCGTAACAATCGGCGCATGGAAAGGCAGCAGCATAGGTTGCGACGGCGAAAACCTCGAAGGCGTGCTCAGCGGCATCGATTTCCTGCGCGACGTCAATATGGGCAACCGCCCCGAAATCGGCAAAAACGTTGCCGTTGTTGGCGGCGGCAACACCGCAATGGATGCCTGCCGCACCGCAGTAAGATGCGGAGCCGAAAACGTTTACGTTATCTACCGCCGCACAAGAGCCGAAGCTCCTGCGGAGGATATCGAAATTGAAGAAGCAATCGAAGAAGGCGTTGAATTCCTTTTCCTTACCAATCCTGCCGAAATCATCGGCAAAAACGGCAAGGTTAAAGAAATCAAGCTTCAGATTATGCAGCTCGGCGAGCCCGATGCTTCAGGCAGAAGAAAGCCTGTTCCCGTTGTGGGCGAGTTCAAAACAATTGCGGTTGATACCGTTATTTCGGCAATCGGTCAGAAATGTGCTCCCTCGGGTCTTGAGGAAATCGAACTCACAAGATGGGGCACAATCGTTGCCGCAAAATCAACCTGTCTCACCAACGTTGAAGGTGTTTTTGCCGCAGGCGACGCAACCAACAACGGTGCTTCAATCGCCATCGATGCAATCGCAGAGGCAAACGAAGCCGCCAGAGCAATCAACGCATATCTTCTCGGTATGCCAATGGATTTCCCCGAGCCTTACTATTCAAAGAAAAACGTTACCGCTGAAATGCTTGCCGACAGAGAAAAGAAGGCAAGAGCCGTTATGTCTGTCAAGTCGCCCGAATACCGCCGCAACAACTTTGACGAAATTCTCAACGGCTTCACGGATGAGCAGGCAAGAGAAGAGGCAAAGCGTTGCCTTGAATGCGGTTGCCACGATTTCAAGGAGTGCAAGCTTATCCGCTACGCAAACGATGAGCCTATCGCACCCGAAAGACTTGCAGGCGAAATTCATCAGAGCTTCAAAGAAACAAAGCTTGTTAGCATTGAGCGTGACCAGGGCAAATGCATTCTTTGCAATCTCTGCGTAAGAACCTGCAAGGAAGATGCAAAGCAGAGCATTCTCGGCCTGGTTGGCAGGGGCTTCAAGACGGTTATCAAGCCCGAATTTGAGGGCAGCGATAAAATTGAAGTCTGCAAAACCTGCGGCAAATGCGTTGATGTTTGTCCCACAGGCGCTTTAAAGCTTCTTAAATAAAAATAAACGGATGTGCTTTTTCGGCACATCCGTTTTTTAGTGAATAATGAATAGTTAAGAGTGAAAAGTTTCGGGTGGCCATCGCCCACACCCGTTTATATTTCTGCCTCCGCAAATCCGATGCATTCCCTGCCTTTAATTGGGTTTGCAATGTTCCTCGCATTGAAATAAAGGCGCAGGGTATTTCCGCTTTTTACAAGATGACTTGCATAAACAAACTGCTTCATCCAATCCTTGCCGTCAACAATTTTCGGTTCAACAAGCACCTTGTTAAACTCAAATTTCAGTCCGTCGGCAGATGTCAGCAGAATAATTGCAGAGTGACTCTTGCCATCCTTTTCATATATTCCGTTCTGAATTCCGATATATCCGTCTTTGAGTTTATAAACCTTAAGACAACCGCTGCAAAGATTGAGATAAGGGTCGTTTTTATCGGGCGAAATAAGCGGTTTTTCCGCCGAAACATAGTTTTTCGCAATGTCCTTGCTCTCGGCATAGCTTATATAAGTCGGCTCGCAGAAACCGCAGTCTTTGATGTAAGTCAAACCGCAGGAATAATAAAGACGCTTAACACCGTTTTCCTGCAGAAAATACGGGTTTGAGATAGCCATTCCCCTGTCGCTGTTTTCGTAATCCCTTGTGTTTGTGATAACAGGCTTCGGCGCAGACCAATTCATCAAATCGGTGCTTTCAACAACATAAATTTCCGATTTCCATTTAACCGCATTCACAACGTTCAGTGCGTTGAAAAACAGGGGGCGTGTTCTCTCATAGAAAAGATAATATCTGCCGTCAATGCGGTTGATATTCGGGCGCATTGCACGATTTGCAACCTTCTGCACCTTTTTGAAATCAACGCCGTCATCGCTCTCAAAATGAAACACACCAAAGGTTGTGTGAAAAAACATATGCCATTTGCCGTCGTGTGACTCTTCGGGTGTAAGGAGAGACGGGTCGGCAACAACAAAAGAACCGTGAAACGGCTTGAGAATGGGACTTTTGCCGCTGATTTTAAAGTTTGCATTTGCTATCTGACTGACGGTAAGATTTTTCATATGTGCCTCCGTTTGATTGATGAAAAAATTTTATCATAAAAATTCCGAATTATCAATATTTTTAAAAATAGTCTTGTAATCATAGCGGTTTTACTGTAAAATAAAACCGTAATCCAAATCAAGGGGGATTTTTCCATGCCAACCTCAAGTATTACTAAAATCAAGACCGGCAGAAACAACCTTTTTCTGCGTATAGCAAAGGGACATTTCGCAACAAACCACGCTCACAGCAACTATTATATCGACGTTGCCGCCCAGAAATCACGTCTTTCTGAGGCTAAAGCGGTTGCGCAGGAACTTTGCAGTCACAGTGCATATAAAACCAACATTATTGATACAATCCTTTGCCTTGACGGCACAGAGGTTATCGGCGCCTGCCTTGCAGACGAACTGACAAAAAACAACTGGCTGAATATCAACGCTCACCAGACCGTTTACGTTGTTACACCCGAGATGACAAGCAGCTCACAGCTCCTTTTCAGAGACAACATCGTTCCCATGATTAAAGGTAAGCACGTGCTCATCCTTGCAGTTTCCGTCGCAACAGGCGGTACGGTAAAAGCTGCAATGGAAGCCGTCAACTATTACGGCGGCGAGGTTGTGGGCATCGCTTCGATATTCTCAACCGTAAAAGAGTGCAACGGCTATGCCGTTAATTCCGTTTTCAACCCCAAGGATATTCCCGGCTATTTCACCTGCCCGTCACACGAATGTCCTCTGTGTAAAGAGGGCAAAAAGCTCGATGCCCTCATCAACAGTCACGGCTTCTCAAAATTATAAAAACCAAAGCTTGCAAAGGTTCACATTTTCAAACCGATGCAAGCTTTTTATTTTCTCGATATGTGTAACACATTTTCCGCAATAACATAAGATGACAGTGTAAGCGGCTGAAAAACAGACGCTTCCGACTAACACTCCGCCAAATGCGGCGGACTTCTTAAGGAGGTTACATCATGGGTTGCGGATGCAATAACAACTGGTTCCTTTTCATCATCCTCATTCTTCTCTTCTGCGGTGACTGCGGTTGCAACAACGGCTGCGGCTGTAACAGCGTAAGAACGAATGACTGCGGCTGCGGTTGCGGTTGCTAACTAAATCTCGGCAAGAATAGCCTCCGCCTCTTCCTGCGTCAGACCGCCGGGAGAGGCGGTAAAATTTCTCGGGATAACGCTCTGCCAACGCAGGGCGTATTTTTTTGCTTCTTCTTTGCTTATTGAAACTCCCTTAAGCTCTGTCAGAGAAGCTATAACCGCTTTAACGGCTTCTTTTTCTTCCGTCATCGCAAAGAATTTTGCCGCTTTTTCGGGTGCAAATTCGGCACAGCGGTCAATATAAGGCGCAAAAAATGCGGCGCAAGCCATACCGTGAGGAACCCCGTAATTTTCGGTCAGCACGTAGCCGAGAGGATGCGGAAATCCCGTGCCGCAGGTGTTGATAACAAGACCTGCATAAATTGAGCCGTAATAGAGCTTTTCTCTGAGTTCGCGGCTGATTTCTTTGCCGTTTGCAAGTTCCTTGAGACCGCTGTAAATCATCGGAATGCTCTTCTCCGCCCAAAGTTCAATCGCCTCGCAGCACTTGGGAGAAAAATATCCCTCAATCGCGTGAGCAAAAGCATCAAGAGCGGTTGAAACCGTTGATGCATAAGGCAAAGAATATGTGTATTTCGGGTCACAGAAAGCAATTTTTGCATAGCAATCATCGCCCGAGATGCTCTTCTTAACGCCCGTTTCATCATTGGTGAGCACCGCAACGGCGGTAACCTCACTGCCCGTACCTGCAGTTGTGCCGATAAGCGCAACGGGAAGCGGCTCGTTTGCGTATTCTCTTTTATAAATATCAATTGCGGTCAGGTCTTCGTTTGAGGCATAAATCGCAACAGCCTTTGCCGCATCAAGCACAGAGCCGCCGCCGATACCGAGAATAAAATCCGCATCTGCGTTCCTTGCCGCTTCGCCAGCTTCGCGGCAAGCAGAAATCAACGGGTTTTCTCCGATTTTATTAAAGAGCGTATATTCTATGTTTTCTTTTTCGAGTGCGGCAACCGCATCCTTAAGCGCTCCGCTTTTTTCAGCACCGCTTGAACCTGTAAGAATAAGACAGCTTTTGCCGAGTTTTGAAAGAAAAGAAGAATTATTCAAAACAGCCGCTTCGCCGCATATACATTTTACGGGCATATAAATTATATTGCTCATAATATTTCCCTTTCATTAAGTCATTATGTTTAATATTCTATCAAACTTTTTATGAAAATCCAACAATTTTTTTACTTTTGCTTTTACCATATTGAAAAAATATATTATAGGGTGTATTATATATTAAATAATATAATGGGCATATATCGGATATATAGTCGGAATGATTGGCGGTGACTGTAATTTGAAAAAAATCGGAGCTGTTGTTGCTGCAATTGCGGCGGTTGCTCTTATTGCATTCATCGCATGGGACAGCATATTCAACTGCACCGTCACCAAAGACTTTTTCGCTATGGATACCGTTATCAGCGTTAAGGTTACAGGCGGCAAAGCCAAGGAATGCACCGACGAAATTGAAAAGCGCATTCAAGAGCTTGACGGTATTCTCACGCGCCACAAACCGACGTCCGAAATCAGCCTCATCAACAAAAACAAGGGCGGCACTCTCAGCGATAAAACAGCGGAATATTTCCGCTTGCTTCTTGACGTAAGCAAAAAAAGCGGCGGTGCCTTTGATTTCACTCTCGGTGCAGTCAGCGACCTCTGGAGCTTTGGCAAAAGTCCGTCTGTGCCCGATGAAAAAGAACTTGCAAAAGCTCTTTCCGAAAGCGGATACGAAAACGTTTCTCTCTCGGGCAATAATCTTACCCTCAAAAGCGGCATTGTTGATTTCGGTGCGGCAGGCAAAGGTATTGCTCTTGACGAAATCCGAACAATTCTTGAAGATACCAAAGCCAAGGAAGCGATTATCAGCGTTGGCGGCAGTGTTCTGATTTACGGCAAAAACGAAGCAAAGGTCGGCATCCGCGACCCTTACGGCAACGCAGGCAGAAGCATTGCAACGCTGAACCTTTCGGGCTCCTGCATTTCAACCTCGGGCAGCTATGAGCGTTGCTTTGAAGAAAACGGCACAACCTATCACCATATTCTCAACCCCGAAACAGGCTTTCCCGTTCAGAATGAGCTTGTCAGCGTAACCGTCATCTCTCAAAGCGGTCTTTTGAGCGATGCGCTTTCAACCGCCTGTTTTGTTTTGGGAATTGAAGAAGGAACAAAGCTTGCCGAAGAATACGGTTGCGAAGCTGTTTTTATTACTAAAGACAAAACTGTTTTTGCCACAAACGGCGTTGCGGCAAAAATTGAAATAACCGATAACACATATAATTTAAAAACATATGAAAACTAAACTTTTCAGAAAAGGCGATATTGCGGTCATACTTATAATCCTTGTTGTTGCCGCCGCTTTTTGGCTTTATCAATCACGGCAGACGGATAAGCTTGAAGCTGTTATAAGCGTTGACGGCAAGGTTGTTGAGGTTATTGACCTTTCGAAGGTTGACGGTAAACGCACAATCGAGCTTGATACGGAGCCGGAAATTAAAATAGCCGTTGAAAACGGTGCGGTTTATTTTGAAGAAGCAGGCTGTGATGATAAGCTCTGCATTAACTGCGGCAAGCTCAGCAAGAAAGGAGATACAGCCGTTTGCCTGCCTGCAAAAACGGTTGTTACCGTCAGCGGCGCAAACGTTGACGTTATGACTTACTGAGATGAAAAAAAGCATTGCATTCAAAACGGCGCTCGGAGCAATTCTGTGCGCGCAGGCGCTTGCTCTCGGCTTTCTTGAGAGCCTGATACCGCCGATACCCTTTCTTCCGCCGGGAGCAAAGCCCGGTTTTTCAAACATCATAACGATGTTTGCGGCAGGCAGTCTGGGGCTTCCTCAGGCACTTGCAATCACCGTTGTAAAAGGCGGATTCGCCTTTGTAACGCGCGGCTTCACGGCAGGCATAATGAGCCTTTCGGGCGGTATCCTTTCCACCCTCGCAATGTGGCTGCTTTTGAAATTTGCAAATAATAAGCTCGGTCTTATCGGTATTTCCGTTATCTGTGCTCTCTGCCATAACGTTGGTCAGCTCGGTGCGGCGGCGGTTATAACCGGAAGCGGAGTTATTATATATTACGCCCCTGCTCTTGCCGTTTTCGGTATTGCGACGGGTGCAGTCACGGGAATAATCCTCAGCGCGGTTATGCCCGTACTTGAAAAAGAAAAACAACATTTCTATAAATAAAGGAGGAAATCCATATGGCCAGATCTCTTCCGGCAGGCGTTTTGTCTGCCGTCAGAAAGGTCAGAGGCGGCGTTAAAGTACATCACCATAAAAACACCGCCGAAACTGAGGTTGTCAGAATGCTTACACCCTCAAAGGTTGTTATTCCCATGCAGCAGCATATCGGTGCTCCCTGTGAGCCCGTTGTTAAGGTTGGCGATACGGTTGCCGTAGGTCAGCTTATAGGCGATACGGACAAATTCGTCAGCGCTCCCATTCACGCATCGGTTTCGGGTACCGTTACCGCTATCGGCGATATCAAGATGCCCAACGGCACCCTCGCAAAGGCGGTTACCATCGAATCAGACGGCGAAATGAGACTTTGGGAAGGAATAGAGGCTCCTCACGTTGAAACCAGAGAAGACCTTATCAAAGCCGTTCGTGCTTCAGGTCTTGTCGGTCTTGGCGGCGCAGGCTTCCCGACCCACGTTAAGCTCAATTTCCCTGCAGATAAAAACATCGACACGCTCGTTGTCAATGCGGCTGAATGCGAACCTTTCATCACAGTTGACTACCGTGAGTGTATGGAAAATTCCTGGGATATCCTTTCAGGCGTTTATCTGCTCAAGGATCTTCTCGGATTCAAGCAGGTTATCATTGCTGTTGAAGATAATAAACCCGAAGCTTTCAAGGTTCTTAAGAGCATTGCCGACCATTCGCTTGACAAGCACGATGAAGTCAAGCTTATGGTGCTTGAATCAAAATATCCTCAGGGTGCAGAAAAAATGATGGTTCAGTCCGCCACAGGCAGAAGAGTTCCTCCCGGAAAACTGCCTGCAGACGTTGGCTGTGTTGTTATGAACGTTGCTTCGGTTGCGTTCATCGCCCGTTATATCAAAACAGGTAAGCCGCTTGTAAGCCGTTCCCTTACCGTTGACGGTTCTGCAATCGCACAGCCCAAAAACGTAAGAGTTCCCGTTGGCACAAGCATCAGCGAAATTATTGATTTCTGCGGCGGTTTCAGCAAAGACCCCTGCAAGATTCTCACAGGCGGCCCGATGATGGGTCTTGCCATAGTCGGCACAGATTTGCCTGTTCTCAAACAGAACAACGCAATTCTTGCCTTCGCTCACGATGATGCCGTTCTCAAACCCGAGAGCGATTGCATCCGTTGCGGCAGATGCGCAACAGCCTGCCCGATGAGCCTTATGCCAACTAACATAGTCAGAGCCGCAAAAACAAAAGACGTTTCGATGCTCAAAGCAGCAGGTGTTAACGTTTGCATGGAATGCGGCAGCTGCGCTTTCGCCTGTCCCGCAGGCAAACCGCTTGTTCAGCATATGAGACTGGCAAAAGCAATTCTCAGAGAGGAGGGCAACAAATAATGGTAAACGGCAAAAAACTGGTTGTCAGCGCTTCGCCTCACATTCGTTCAACACAAACAACCACAAGAATAATGCTCGACGTTATAATTTCTCTTATACCTGCCCTCATAGCGGCAATCTTCATTTTCGGTCCCAGAGTTATTCCCGTGACCGCCGTTTCGGTAAGCTCGGCGGTTCTTGCCGAATACGTTTCCCGCAAGGTTATGAAACGCCACCAGACAATCGGCGACCTGAGCGCGGTTGTAACAGGTCTTATTCTTGCCCTCAACCTGCCCGTAACAATCCCCTATTGGATTGCGGCTATCGGCAGCATCATTGCGATTGTTGTTGTTAAGCAGTTCTTCGGCGGCATCGGTCAGAACTTTGCTAACCCTGCCATCACCGCCCGAATCGTTCTTCTTCTTTCATTCGGCGCACAGATGGGCAACTGGGTAACTCCCCTTTCATGGAAAACAGAGGTAACAACCTCCGCAACTCCCCTTGCCGTCGGCTACGGCAACGAAGGCGCACCCTCTCTTCTTGATATGTTCATCGGTCTCAGAGGCGGCACACTCGGCGAAACCTGCGCCATTGCGCTCATCCTCGGCGGTGTTTACCTTATCGCAAGAAAAGTTATTTCACCCGCAATTCCCCTTACATATATCGGCACCGTTGCTCTTATAATGCTTATAGCAGGCAAAGGCGACATCGGCTTTGTTCTTTATCAGGTAATGGGCGGCGGCTTGCTTCTGGGTGCATTCTTTATGGCAACGGACTACTCAACCTGCCCCATAAAGGTCAGAGGCAAAATCATTTTCGGCGTTGGTTGCGGTATTATCACCGCACTCATCAGACTTTTTGCTTCAATGACAGAAGCTGTATCCTTCGCAATTCTTATTATGAACCTTGTTGTTCCCTTTATTGACAGAGCAACAATTCCCAAGCCCTTCGGCACTCCCAAAAAAGAGAAAAAAACAAAGGAGGCGGCTAACTGATGAAAAAGATTAAAGAATATGCCGCCCCGACAATAGTGCTTTTTATCATATGCATTGTTGCGGCATTCCTGCTTGCTCTCACAAACGACGTTACCGCCCCAAAAATTGAAGCGGTAAACGCCGAAAACGAAGCAAAATCAAGACAGGTTGTTTTTGCCGACGCTGCTTCTTTCGGCGAAGAATTCACAAACGCCGACGGCATCAAGCTTGTTCCTGCGCTCGATAAAGACGGCGCAACAATCGGCTACGTTGTTGTTACCATTGAAAAAGGTTACGGCGGAGACATTTCCGTTATGACGGGCGTTGACCTTGAAGGCAAGGTTACGGGCGTTGATATCCTTTCAATGAGCGAAACCGCAGGTCTTGGCGCAAACGCTTCAAAAGAAAGCTTTCTTAATCAGTTTGTCGGTAAGATTTTAGGTATAGAAGTAACAAAAGATGCTCCTGCCGAGAACGAAATCAAGGCTCTCACAGGCGCAACAATAACGTCAAAAGCCGTAACCAAAGCAGTCAATGCGGCAATTGAAGCATCGGGAGGTGAGAACGTTGGCTGAAAAGAAATCGCTCCGTAAGGAGTTTACCAAAGGTCTTATAAGCGAAAACCCCACTATGCGCCTTGTTCTCGGCACCTGCCCCACGCTTGCCGTTACAACAAGCATTGTTAACGCTCTGGGTATGGGTATTTCGGCAATGATAGTTCTCATATGCTCAAACGTTGCTATCTCCGCTTTGAGAAAAATCATACCTTCAAAGGTAAGAATCCCTGCATACATAGTTATTATCGCTTCATTCGTAACCATCGTTCAGATGATTGTAAAAGCTTTTATTCCTGCACTCGATGAATCGCTCGGCGTTTTTCTGCCGCTTATAGTTGTTAACTGTATCATTCTCGGCAGAGCAGAAGCTTTTGCAGGCAAAAACCCCGTTCTCGCTTCAGCAGTTGACGGTCTGGGTATGGGCGTCGGTTTTACCATTGCTCTTTGCTGCATGGGCGCAATCAGAGAAATTATCGGTGCCGGCACAATTTTTGCAGGTGCAGAAAGCCTTCTTTCCATCACAGGAATAACAGGCTTTGACGGCATAACTCTTATTGGTGAAAACAGTGCAATCAGCCCGATGACGATATTCATTCTTGCTCCCGGCGGCTTCTTCACCTTCGGTATTCTCATGGCTTGCGCCAACAAACTTGCCGAAAGAAAAGGTAAGCCCAAGGCAGAACTCGGCGGTTGCTCCGCTTGCCCCATGGCTAAAAACTGCGCTCTCATCGCCAAAGGCGAAGCTTGCGAAGAAAAGAAGGAGGACTCTGCTGTATGACAGGTTATATTTCAATTCTTCTCACGGCAATCCTCACTGCCAACTTCGTTCTGAGCAAATTCCTCGGCATCTGCCCCTTCCTCGGCGTTTCCAAAAAGCTTAACACAGCAGTTGGTATGTCGGCGGCGGTTATCTTTGTTATGGCTCTTTCAACCGCAGTTTGCTACCCCATCAATAACTATATTCTTATCCCCAACGGACTTGAATATCTGCAGACAATCGTTTGCATCCTCGTTATTGCGGCTCTTGTTCAGCTTGTTGAAATTATTCTCAAAAAGTTTATGCCTCCGCTTTATAACGCGCTCGGCATTTATCTGCCCCTGATTACCACAAACTGCGCTGTTCTCGGCGTTGTTCTTCTCAACTTCACAGAGGGATATACATATCTCGAATCCCTCGTTAACAGCGTTGGCGCAGGTCTCGGCTTTATGCTGGCAATGGTTCTTTTCTCGGGCGTTCGTTCAAGACTCGAAAGCTGCGACGTTCCCAAGTTCCTTCAGGGACTTCCCATCGTTCTCATCGCGGCTTCGATTGTTTCTCTTTCCTTCATGGGCTTCACAGGTCTTGTTGAAGGACTTCTCGGTTAAGGAGGTAGACTGAAATGAATCCTATTTTATTTGCAGTAATCCTTCTGGGCGGTATCGGTCTGATTGCCGCCATCGGTCTCACCGTTGCTTCCAAAGTTTTTGCGGTTCCCGTTGACGAAAAAGCGGAAGCCATCAGAGAATGTCTGCCCGGTGCCAACTGCGGCGCCTGCGGCTTCTCAGGCTGTGACGGCTATGCCGCCGCACTTTCAAAGGGCGAAACAACCGACACAGCTCTCTGCGCTCCCGGCGGTAACGACGTTTCAAAAGCTATCGGCGAAATTACAGGTCTTGCCGCAGGCAACGTTAAACCCTCTGCAGCGGTTGTTCTTTGCCAGGGTCATAACGTTAACGCTGCTACAAAACTCGAATACCAGGGCGTTCAGAGTTGCCGTATGGCTGCCCAGATTTTCGGCGGTCCCAAAGAATGCATCTACGGCTGTCTCGGCTTCGGAGACTGCGCAGCAGCTTGCCAATACGATGCAATCAGCATCTGCGACGGCGTTGCCAGAATCAACCCTCATCTCTGCAAAGCCTGCAAGATGTGTGTTAAAACCTGTCCCAACGCTCTTATCGAAATGATGCCGCTTGAAGAAATCAAAGCCGCCGTGCTTTGCAAAAACCACGATAAAGGCGCAAACACACGCAAGGAATGCACCGCGGGTTGCATCGGCTGTATGAAGTGTGTTAAAGTTTGCGAATCTGAAGCTATCAGCATTGACCGCTTCTGCGCAAAAGTTGATTATGATAAATGTACGGGCTGCGGCAAGTGCCACAGCGTATGCCCTGTTGGTTCAATCGATTTGATTGACCTTGCAGTTAAAGCATAAGGAAGGAGAACTATTATGGCAAAATATCTTATTGTTAATGCAGACGACTACGGTATGTGCAAAGCGGCAAACGCCGCCGTTGCAGAGCTTTTCGAAGGCGGTTTTCTCAAATCCGCAACAGTTATGATGCCCTGCCCCGCAGCCGAAGAAGCAGTTAAATTCTCAATCGACCATCCCGAATATGCTATCGGCATTCACCTCACAATGACAAGCGAATGGGCTAAATACCGCTGGAAGCCTCTCACAGACGGCAAATCGCTTATCGATAACGAAGGCTTTATGTGGCATGAAAGCGATGACGTTGAAAAGAACGCATCATATGCCGACCTTGAAGCTGAAATCAAGGCACAGATTGACCTTGCGCACAGCATGGGTATGAAGCCCTCACACATTGATAACCATATGGGTTCGCTCTACGGTCACTACACAGGCAGACTCGGTCTTGCAAAGATGACTCTTCGCATCTGCGGCGAATACGGCTATGCTTATCGCCTTTATACAAAGCACGATAAGAGAATCTGCCCCAACGGCACACCCTATTTCCTTTACAGCGCAATCACCCTTCTTTCAAAGAGATGGGGCAAAAAATATAACGTTGTTATTCCCGATTATCTTCTCTTCCCCGATTGGAACGACGATATGCGCCAGAGCTACGAAACCTACAGAGAAACCATTCTCAAAATCTGGGCAGACATTCCTGACGGCGTAACAGAAACCTTCGTTCATCCTTCAATCGAAACAGATGAACTCAAAGGTATCACAGGCAGATGGCAGGACAGAGTTTGGGAATATCAGCTTATGAAAGACCCCTATACCCACGAATACCTTAAGAAGAATGACGTTTACCTTATCAGCTACCGCGAACTCAACAAAATGAAAGGCGGCATTGTTCGCTGATAAAACTTTCATAAAAAAATTAAGGCTTGCAACATAACGTTGCAAGCCTTTGGTTTTTGTTATGAAATTTTATTTCTTACGTGCTTCGATTTCGGCAACCATTTCTGCCTGTTTCTTCTCTGTAATTGTGTAGAAGAACATGGGGATTGCACAGGCAAACATACTTACAGCACCTGAAATGATAAGAACTGCCCAGAGCTTATCGCCGTGTTCAACGCTGTATGTTGCGGTATCGATTTCTGCAATCTTAACGGAGAATACACCGATGAATGCGCCGACTGCCATACCGATTTTGTTGATAAGAGTCTGCATTGCAAAGCAGATGCCTTCGCCTCTTTCGCCTGTTTTCCATTCGAGATAGTCAACAGTGTCGCCAATCATAGCATAGGTGATAATGTTGTTAACACCCTGAGGAATACCGAGAAGAACAAGACCGATTGCGCAAACGATGAGCTTCCAGGGCTTATCATAGCCAACAAAATACATCGCAGCCATAACAATACCGCCGAAGAGGTGAACAACTATGTAAGACCATTTCTTGGTGAATTTCTTTGACATCCAGGGAACAAGAACCGAAGCAACAAGACCGCCGGGAACAACAAGAAGAGTTATGATGCCGTAAAGACCTTCGTTCTGAAGGATGTACTTTGCAAAGTAAAGACCGCCTGTGTAAGAATAAACCATTCTTGCACCGCCGAGAACGCCCGAAAGAACGATGAGGAGAAGCTCTTTATTCTTAAAGAGAAGCTTGATGTTGTGACCGAATGACTTGGGTGTTTCTTCAGATGTGAAGCGTTCCTTTGTGTTCTTGAAGCCATAGAAGAACATGGGAATAGCTGCAACAACAAGAACAAGTGCGCAAATGAAATAAATCCATTTAAGGAGTTCTGCGTTTGCGATTTCCGAACCGGCCTTGATTGTGCCGATGAAAGTTTCTGCAGCCTTTTCTGCTGAATCATAAGCGCCGCCTTCGCCTGTCATTTTAGCGATTTCGGGAGCCTTATCCTTGATGATAAGAGCGATATCATCTGCGGTATACTTGAACTTTGCTGTGAGGTTACCTGTAATCATAGGAACAAAAATGGTAACGATACCTGCGCCGACTGTGCAGAACATACGGGCAACAGTGAGAATATTACCTCTTGTTTCTGTGTTATTTGTCAGGCAGGTTGAAAGACCCCAATAAGGAACGTCTGCAATTGTGTAAACAACGCTCCAGAGAACGTATACAACGCCGATAATCGTAAACGTGCGAACTGTTGCTGAACCGTCATAAACAGCTTCGGGGCTGAAAACAGGCAGGAAGCAGGCAACGGTCATAATGCCGATGGGAATTGCCATCCACTTGAGATAAGGACGGCACTTGCCCCATTTTGTTCTGGTCTTATCAACAACAGAACCCATGATGGGGTCATTGAATGCGTCAAAAACACGAGCGCCGAGCATAAGGAATGCAACGGCAACGGCACCGTCTATAGCACCGATTTTAACGCCCTTTGCGCCAAAAAGAAGCGCGTCAGTCATAAAGACGGTAATGTAAGAGCCGATAATGGTGCAGATGAAATTCTGACCGAAACCGGCAATGCTGTAGGCGAGAGCTTCTTTGGGCTGAACGCCTTTGCCCGGAGTTGTTCCGAACAGCTTGTGAAGAAATGCTGAGTTCATTTTTTCGTTTTCCTTTCTTTAATATATATTGTAGTTAAATTAAAGACTTATAGAAATCAAGAGCCTTAAAGGTTCTCTTGGTTTGCGAGAGCAAAAACTTTTCGCACACCTGCATAAGCAGTTTTTCATCGTCTGCAGGCAGAGAGAAGGAATATATGCGTTCAATAGGGTTGGAGCATATATGGCGCATCGCGGCAAGCACCGTGGCGTTTATCTTTATGCCGCCCCTGCCGCTTGCTCTGCAATATAAGCAGCCCTCGGCAACGTTAAAATAAAATTCGCCTGCAGGCTCTTCGCCGCAATGGGGGCAACAGGTAAGGTCGGGCATAAAGCCCGAAAGCGAAAGCAATTTAAGCTCCGTTACGGCTTTGAGAAAATCGTTGCTTCTTCTCTTGGTTTCAAGCAGATGAAGCGAATTGAGCACAACGCGCAGAATATCTCTTGCAGGCTCCATTTCGGGCACAAGCTCCGCACAAAGAGCACAGAAATACTGCGCGAGCGAAAGACGCTCTATATCTTCTCTCAGACCGAAGAAAACTTCTTTTGCCGTAGCATCGTCGATTATGTAGCTGTCCCTGCTTCTGTAGACCGAAAAATCGCCGTAGCAAAGGGACTGGGTTGCACCGTGCATTTTGCTGTTTATTTTTTTTGCTCTGTTTGCAAAGGCTCTGATAACGCCGTATTCGGCAGTCAAAAGAGTAACAAGGCGGTCACTTTCGCCCGTGTCTGTTACTCTGAGCACCAGAGCGTCGGTAGTCATTCTCATATTTTTCAGCCTCCGAAGGGACTGCGGCGGCAACGTTGCGGAATTCAAGATAATCCTCAACTGCGCCTGACTTTGAAAATTTTCGCCAAGCCTGCGATTTATCCATTTTTATCGCCTCCCGTTTATAAGTTGCCCGAGAAAACGGGTTTTATAGACGGAAGAAAACGGAATTAATCCAGACCGAAATTATGGATAAGACCTTCTCTGTTGCGCCAACCTTCTTTTACCTTGACCCAGCACTGAAGGTTGATTTTGCATTGGAAAAAGTTTTCCATATCCGTTCTTGCTCTTGAGGAAATCTTTTTGAGCATCTCACCCTTTTTGCCGATAATTATGCCCTTATGCGATTCCCTTTCGCAATAAATGGTTGCCTCAACGTCCATTATATCGCCTGCAGGACGCTCGCGCATTTTTTCGATGCTGACAGCAACGCCGTGTGGCACTTCCTTATCAAGAAGCAGAAGCATTTTTTATCTGATAATCTCGCCTGCAAGCACTCTTTCAGGCTGGTCGGTGAGAGTATCGTCAGGGAAGAAATGGACGGATTCATATGAAAGTTTTTTAAGCTCTTCGATAAGCACGTCAACGTTTTCTTCCTTGAGTGCGCTGACGGGCACAACGGCTTCAAACTCATAAACAGATGAAAAAGCAAGAATCTTTTCCATGATTTTTTCTTTTTGTTTTACCGTATCAATTTTGTTGACGGCAAGCACAACGGGAGCCTTTTCAGCCTTGAGGCGCTTGAGAAGCTCAAGCTCCGCCTCTCTGATTTCGCCCTCGGGCTCTGTTACAAAAAGACAGGCATCAACACCTGCAATGCCGTCGCCGACGGCTTTAATCATTTTTTCGCCGAGCTTTGTTTTGGGGCGGTGATAACCGGGTGTATCGGTGAAAACAAGCTGAGTTTCGCCGAGAGTAAGAACACCCATAATTTTTGTTCGGGTCGTTTGGGGCTTCTGGGTAACGATAGCCACCTTCTGACCCAGCATTCTGTTAAGAAGCGAGGATTTGCCAACGTTCGGACAACCGACGATGGCAACAAAAGCAGTTTTAGTCATTTTAAGCTCCTTATTTCTTCTTTTTGAAAATTCCCGAAGGTCCTGCAAAAACAAAAACAAAACTCAGTGCAACCGTAACGATAAGCACAATGAACTCGGGAATATGAACTTTATAATATTCGGTCATTGCAACAAATGCGGCAGGCTGATAAAGAATAACCAGACCAATCGCAACCGCACCGATTGCCGAAACAAGAACCGCACCTGCGGCAACGTCTTTCGCAAGCTTTGCAAGCGGAAGTATTTTTCCGTCTGCCGCAAGGTCAACCGCGCTTTCAATGCCCGTGTTGACAAGCTCGAGCGAAATAACAAGAGCGCTCACCGCAATAAGGATTGCAAACTGCGTTTTTGAAACCTCAAAAAAATCGTGAACGGTCAGAAAACCGAACATATAGGTAAGAAAACACAGGTGAATACGCAGGTTCCGTTCTTTGGCAATGCAAGATACTATGCCCTTGAAGGCATAACCGAAGCTTTTAATCAAACTTTTCATATGTTCTCATCATCCATATAATAGCTGGAATTTCTTTTAAGACCCATCTGAGTGAGAACCGCTTCTTCTTTTTCTCTCATTCGCACGCTTTCCATACCGCCGTTAACGTGGTCATAGCCGAGAAGATGAAGCATCGAATGAACCGTAAGAAATCCGATTTCACGCTGAAGGGAGTGGCCGTATCTGTCTGCCTGATCAAGCGCGTGAGGGATTGAAATAACAATATCACCCAGCATTTTTGCGCCTGTGTCAAGATTGGTATCGTAAACGCCGTTTTCGCCCAGAGGGAACGAAAGCACGTCGGTTGAACGGTCGATATTTCTGTATTCCTTGTTGAGTCTGTGGATTTCATCATCGTCAACAAAAGTAACGCTCACCTCTGCAGGGTC
>JAFXJO010000047.1 GCA_017532185.1 Clostridia bacterium
AACAGTTTTTCTCTCATACCATGAGAAGAGGGATGACCATAGATAAAGTTGCAGAAATATTTTTTTGCTTCGCAGATTTCTTTTGCTTTTTCGTATGTAAGAGTTTCGGGAATCCAGGGCTTGTTGTCATCAAAGTAAAAAGCAAAAGGTAAGCGGAAATATCTGTCACCAAAATCAAGATAATCAAACCCTATGCAATAATCAAAAACAGTGAAGTCAGGAGACATATTTTCTCCCATAAATATGATTCGGGTACAGTCAAAGTTCATATATTCGAAAGCGGAACCTCTGTTTGAACAGATAACGAAATCAGGGTTATCTGAAATTTCAACGTTATACCTTTTTTCAAGAATGCGAGTAAATAGGTTATTGTCTTTTTTGAAGCTTCCCCAGAAGCCTGAAAAGTTAATTTTTATTGTTTTCATAAAATCACCTGATATCACTTGTTTTTTTCAAAAAGCCGCAATTCAGCATAGATATCCATTCTTTCGGAAGCTTCTTTTGCTACCTTGTTGGGTCTGATTTTTGGGCGTTTGCCGAAAAGCGAACGGATAATATATCTGCCGCCAAAGAAAATCCAGCCGAATGGGAGCAGAATTTTGAATTTTCTTGCCGCTTTCCAATTCTTATAAACAATGCTGTTTGCAGAGATAAAAAACTGGTGAAGCATTGAAACTTTCTTTTCGTTTTTGCTTGAAATCAGAAGGCTTTCATGGCTTCTGTCTGCGTTTTTCTGACCGAAGTTGCCGCCAATGATAATATCGATAAGAATATAATCGGCAAGCTTTTCATCGGCACTTTGCGCCCACTGCATACCTTTAAGACCGAGATATTTGCAGGAGATGAATGTCATTGTTTTTGCAAACTCCCACAGACCGATATCTTTGAACGTTTTTTCAAAAGTATCAAGAAACTTTTTTTCACCGAGAGAATTTATAAAAACCGCCCAGTCGCAAAGGTGGCGGAGTCCGAGGCCGTCGCCCGTGAGGTGATGGCACATATGCAGAAGAATTATCAGCCCGTGATGGAAGGTGCAAGGCACCGTTATCGCGCCGAGTTCGGTCTGCACCGTTTCTGCCTTTTCTGATATATCGTCAAGGTATTTGCGCACCTTGACGCCTGCCTTGCCGTGGGGAATGCCCGATGGCTGAAAGTGCATTTCGCACCTGCATATTTTGCCTAAATAAATATCGTGAACGTCGTGGTTTTTGCCCGAGGTGACGTAACCGTTTTGCATCAGAATTTCGTTGGCTGTTTCAAAATTATCGGTATCAACCAAAAAGTCAACGTCACCCATTGAGCGCATAAGAGCATCGGAATAATAAAGGGCGGAGGCAAAGCCTTTGAGAATTGTGCAGGGGATATCTGCTTTTTGCATAATATTGCAAATCCGCACGTGTTCAAAGTCAATCTTCGCGTTGTTTGCAAGGCTCTGGGACAGCTTTTTTCTGATGTAAGCGCATTTTTTGCTTTGCAGAATGCCGATATCGGATTTGTGAAAAGCCATCAGCGTAACCGCCTGAGCATATGCTTCGCACCAGACCGCATTCAGATTTTCCTCATTGAGGTTAACTGTGCGCCCTGCGTTGAAAAGATTATTTGCAAGAATATCGAGCAGAATTTTTTCATGCTCTCTGAGCTGAGCCTTTTTGATGCCCATTTATAAATCACACTTCTTCAAAAAACGTATCGGGTTTTGCGGGGTCAAACTGTTCGTTTGCCCACATAAGAGTAACAAGATTTTCTGTTTCGGAAAGGTTGATGATGTTATGTGTAAAGCCCGGCAGCATATGCACAGCCTCAGGCTTTTCGCCCGTTACGCGGAATTCAAGCACTTTATCCGAGCCGATTTCTCTTTGCTGAATCAGGGCAGTGCCCGAAACAACAATAAAAAACTCCCACTTTGTGTTATGCCAATGCTGACCCTTGGTTATACCGGGTTTGCTGACGTTGACCGAAAACTGACCGCAGGAAGCGGTTTTGAGAATTTCTGTGAAGCTGCCTCTGGCATCGCAATTCATCTTAAGGGGAATGCTCACCTTATCGGCAGGAAGATATGAGAGATAGGTTGAATAAAGCTTTTTGGCAAAGGAATTATTGGGAATTTCAGGCATAACAAGAGTTTCACTTTGTGCCTTGAAGCTTTCAAGATGTTCAACAATCTTGCCGAGAGTGACCTTGTGAGTAATGCCGAAAGCGCAGAAAGCGCCGTTTTTTGTTTCGTTGCCTTCAAGTGCATTGAGCATTTCGTCAACGAAATCGTCGATATAGAGAAGCTCAAGCTCAACCGCAGGGTCATTGACCGTTATGGGTAAGCCGTTTGCGATATTGTTGCAGAAGGTTGCAACGGCAGAGTTATAATTCGGTCTGCACCATTTGCCGAAAAGGTTGGGCAAACGGTAAACAATAGCCTTTGCGCCTGTTTCTTTTTCATAATCGAAGAGCATATTCTCTGCCGCAAGCTTGCTTTTGCCGTATTCGGAGCCTGCAAATCTGCCCTCAAGGGTAGCCTGCACCGATGATGAAAGCAT
>JAFXJO010000048.1 GCA_017532185.1 Clostridia bacterium
AATAATAACAATAACAGCAATAACAATAACAACGGCGGTTCAGGTTCAGCAAATCCTAACTATAAAGACACTCAGTCGGGCATTAACATCAAGCCTCTTATCGACGAAAACGGAAATCAGGTTCTTGGCTACAGATACAGCAACGACGGTGACGGCTATTACTACACCGACGATAAGGATTGCTGGCAGAAGAACGCAGGTTATAACGAAGTTTATGACCAGATGGCTCCTGCAACAGCTATGTTTATTGACCAGGTTCGCCTTCGCTTCAACTATGGCGGCAAGGACTGGATGATTCAGCTCTGGAAGGGTCAGTACGGTTGGCTTCTTGTTGGTGCTGAAATCGGTCTTTACACCGCTGAAGAAGGCGAAAACTCAGGTGCCGTTTCAGATATTAACCACTATAACTGCGCAGACCAGGAAGACTGGCTCTATATGTCCATGGATTGCTACTGGGCTGAAGGTAATAACGGTCACTATAAGAAGGTGTTCTCAAGACCTTATGATAAGTATTGGTGGCCCACAGGTTTCGTTAAGGGTCAGCTCACAAAATATACTTGGCCCAGAACAGAACTCAAGATGAAGGGCAGAATCACCTTCAAAGATGCTGCAATGGCAGATGCTTTTGTTGCAGAACTCAAGAAATCAGGCTTCAGAAGAGCTGCAGGCAGCGATTCAAGCCAGCTTGTTGATGACTCCTACTATCAGAACGGTGCAGACGTTATCTTCCTCTGGTCAACAATTTATCACGACTGCTTCAAATAAGATTTAATTTGCTTATCCCCATATATAGCGGATACTGTTAATATTTCATAAAATTGCTATTTATTAATGGTTCATTTTTATATGAAAATATATTGACATATCCGCAATTATATGGTAACATAAGATAACAATTGTTGCTCTTGCAATAAAAAATGAAAGGAATGGTTCGAAATGAAAAAGGTACTTGCAATTCTCCTTGCTCTTGTAATGGCACTCTCATGCAGCGCTATCGCTTTTGCTGACGATGCATCAACAGATGCAGCTCCCGCAGCATCAGAAGCTGTTTCAGAAGATGTTGCTGCTCTCGACGTTAAGGAAGTTCTCGCTATGATCGTTGAACTTGCAAAGGCTAGCATGACTCAGTGGAACGACGTTGAAACTGTTGTTATCAAGATTGTTGATTTTGTTGACGGTCTTGTAAACGGCATTTTCGGTGACGGCGTTGACGGTCTCATCGCTGAGCTTGAAGGTCTCTTCGAAGGCATCGAAATCCCCGGCATCGATGAACTCATCAATGCTCTCAAGGAAAAGATCCTCTCCTTCTATGCTCCCGGTGTTGCTCCCACAAAGCCCGCTAAGACACCTGAAACAGGTTCAGCTCCCGTTGGCATCGCTGTTTTCGCTGCTGTTTCAGTAGCTGCTGCAGCTGCTTTCGTTTGCACAAAGAAGGACTAATTTAAGTTTTAGCTTCGGCTAACACTTTGTTTGATTAAATTAGCGCAAGAATTTAATTAAATAGTTCGGCGGAGTATCCTTTCGGATGCTCCGCTTTTTTCTGCCGATGAATTGTTAAATTTTATTGAAGAGCAATATAATTCTATTCCGGAAAAACCATCAGTTAAATTGATAATATAATATAAAAAACAGGATATTATATAATAAGGGGGATAAATATGCACAAGAAAAAAATGTTGTTTTCAGTTGTCTCGCTTGTGCTTTGCGCGTTGCTTGTTTTCAGCGCGTGTGACAGCGGAAACAAAGAGAAAAAAGAAAAAATTTCCTCAACCTCCGCTGAAGAAATCGTAGATGCAGGTAACGAAAATAACGTTACAGAAAACGTTACAACCAATCAGCCTGTCAAGCCCTCAACCGAAAAGTTGATAGCTCTCACTTATGATGACGGTCCCAACTCGTCAACAACAAACAGGATACTCACTACACTTGAAGAAAATAATTCCGTTGCAACCTTTTTCATTGTAGGCAACAGGATTGATAATAACACCGAAACGATTCAGCGCGCAATTGATATGGGCTGCGAAATCGCTAACCACACTAACGGGCATAAGTATCTCAATGAAATCAGCGATACTGAAAGAAGCACCCAGATTAACAGCGTCAACGAAAAGATGAAGACGGATTTCGGCTATGACGTTGAGCTTCTCAGAGCTCCGGGCGGAAAATATAAAGGTGTTACCGATTCGGTTGGTATGCCTCTCATTCAATGGTCAATTGATACAAACGATTGGCGCCATAAGGATACAAGCAAACCGAGAAGCGAAGAACAGCGTCAGAAAGAGATGAACGATATCATTGATGACGTTATGGCAAGCGCAAAAAGCGGCGACATAATTCTGATGCATGATATATATGAATTCACTGCAGATATGAGCGAAATCCTTATCCCGAAGCTTGTGGCGGCTGGATTTAAGCTTGTCACCGTCAGCGAGATGTATGAAGCTTACGGTCAGGATATGAAAAACGGAGAAGTATATTTTAATTGTTATATAAAAGAAGCTGTTCATTCGGTTGAACCCATTCCTGCCGGTGAATATTATGTTAAGACTGAAAACGGCGGCGGACTCAATTTGCGTGCCGATGCAACAACTTCAAGTGAAGTCCTTGCAGAAATACCCGATAAGACCGTTCTTACCGTAAAAGAAGCCATTAAAGGCTGGGCGAAAGTAAGCTATAACGGTCATACAGGTTGGGTAAGCACCGCGTATATCCGCGCAAACACCGCCGGTTAAATATATTAACAGAAAATTCAAATAAATTTCACTAAAAGTGTTAATTTTTGGCTGGATTTATGTTATAATAATATTTATATAGATTTCGTTTGCAGGTGATTATTTTTGAGCAATAACCAAAGAAGACCTGGCGAATATGAAGATGTTTACAGCAGCAGCAAAAAACAAAAGAGAAACAGCAAAAAGACCAAAAGCAAGGCAAGTAATAACCAAACCAAAGAAACTGTTATCGGTGTTCTTGCCGGATTGCTTTGTTTGATTTTGATTGTTTCGGGGGCTACGGCATTTTTTATTCGTTCAAAACTCAATAAAATTAATTACAGTGACGGTTCCGGCGGCAATCCCGATGCAACTTTCAGTTATCTTGAAGAAGAGGACCTTAATTTCCAAAACATTGCAGATATTGAGGGCGCAGAATCGGTTAAAGAAATGATAAAATCCTGGGCAACCAACGGCGGCGATAAGCTTTACAGCAAAAACGTTGTTAACGTTTTGCTTATAGGTGAAGACTTTGAAGACGGAACGAGCCGTTCGGATTCAGCCATACTTGTCACTATCAACAAGAAAACAAGAAAAATCATTCTCACGTCTTTCCTCAGAGACTCATATACCTATATGAATATTGAAGGAGAGGAAAGATACGATAAAACAAATCATTCCTATGCTTGGGGCGGCGCCGCAAAGCTGATGGAGGTTCTTTCTGATAACTATAAAATTAAGATTGACCACTTTGTATCCATTAACTATCAGTCGTTTATAAAGGCTGTTGATGAGCTTGGCGGCATCAACGTTATGGTAACAGAGGCGGAAGCCAACTATATGAACCGCACAACCAAGCTCAAGGGCTTTGAAAGCGGTGCAAACGTTAATCTTGACGGTCAGCACGCACTTGTTTTTGCAAGAATAAGAAAGCTTGACGGTGAAGAAGCACGAACAGAACGTCAGAGAAGACTTATAACAGCGTTTATCAACAGCATCAGGGATTCATCGCTTACAGACGTAAACAACGCGATTGATAACTTCCTTCCTTATGTAACAACAAACTACAGAGAGAATGAAATCATCAATATCGGCGCAAAAGCCATAACAGAGGGTTGGCTGAAATATGATATTGTCAGCCAGGTTGCTCCTTCCGAAGAGACCAAAATGGGATTCCAGAATTACAGAACCTACACCGGTTATCTCGACGTTTGGGTTGTTGATTACGTCAAGGCGGCAAGAGAGCTTCAGCTTTCTCTTTACGGACAGACCAATATAACGGTTGATGAGAGCACTCACGTTTCGGCAATCGATCTTGCTCTCGGTACTCAAAATGCCAATAACGACTATAACGATTATGAGGAGGATGAAACCTCAAGAAGGTATCAATTCCCCGACTATACGTTGCCGGACCTTCCGTCTTATGAGATTCCGAGTTTTGATTACGGTAATATTTTAAGGCCAAACAGAGATCCCGATTCTACGGATGAATATGAAGAAGAAACCAACGTCAACAATGATGAAGAAGAAAACACACAGTTTGACGAAAACAACGGGGAAGAGCCCGTAACGGAAGATTTTGAAGAATAAAAAAACAGGCTTGTGCTGAAATCAGCGCAGGCCTGTTTCTTTTTTCGGAATGACAAAAAGGGTTACCCGAAGGCAACCCTTTAATCAGCATAAATTTAAAATGGGCTTATGCTTCTTCCTGCTTCTTTGCGAAACATTCGCTGCAGAAAACAGGTCTGTCCTCACGCGGCTTAAAGGGAACCTTTGCAACTCCACCGCAGGAATCGCAGGTTGCTTCAAACCACTCACGCTCGCCACGAGTTGCATTTTTGCGTGCATCTCTGCAAGCCTTGCAACGCTGGGGCTCGTTTACAAAGCCTTTTTCGGCATAGAATTCCTGTTCGCCGGCTGTGAAAACGAATTCGTTGCCGCATTCCTTACAGATGAGAGTTTTGTCTTCGTACATGATTTTAACCTCGCTTGAAATAATTTTTTCGCCCTGGACGGAATCGCACCGCCACCTTTGATGATCAACGCTCTGCTTTAAGCTACGGGGGCATATTTGAAACTTCCTTCGAAGATTTCAGATTACGGAACGGATTTTTTTTCGGATTCTCTGCAGTGCATTGTCAACAGCTTTTTCGCTGCAATCAAGCGAAAGCGCAATCTGAGCATAGCTTTTATCGAGAAGTCGAAGTTCGATAACCCTTTTCTCGAAAGCTGAAAGAGAGCTGTCAATCAGATTTCTGATATCTTCGGAACCGGATTTTTCCGAGACTATAATTGCAGGGTCATCGCTGCGCGACAAGAGATTGGCGGTTTCTTCTTCGATTGAAACTGCGTTTGTGAGGGCGGCATTTTTGTTGTTAAAATTTGCTCTCACGGCAGAAACAATACGATTATTGATGCAGGTTTCAGCATATGATTTAAAGGGAACGCCTTTATCGCTTTTGAAGCTTTTAACTGCATCGAGGAAACCGAGCATACCTTCCTGAACAAGGTCTTCAGCCGAAAGCCGCGGTCCGCCGAGTTTGCTTGCTTTGGCTTTGGCAACGGGCATAATTTTTGCAATCAGCAGTGCCATTGACTCATCATCGCCGTTCGCGGCGAGAGAAGCGAGCTCTTCATCGGTTAAATTTAACTTTGCGTTTTCGGACATTATAAGACCTCTCAAAATCCTCTTATGGAATATAATAAGATAAATATTGAATTTTGTCAACAACTTTTTGTGTAATAATAGAAAATATTTTTGTGAATTGTGAACAAAATAATGCAAAATGCTAAATATTGTGGTTTGGTGAAGAAAAAACGCATTTTTCGCATTAAGAAAAATCTCGGAGGTTAGCAAAGATGAGATCAAAAGGGTGGCAGATTGTTGCTTTGCTTCTGTTTGATTTGATAATTATGTTGATACTTAAAAAATAAAACTCCAAGGCGTTAAGCTTTGGAGTTCTTAAGTTTATCCAGATACTCTTTATCTTTTTGGGTTAGTTCTGCTTTTTCAAGCATATCGGGTCTGCGCTCAAGAGTGCGCTTGAGACTTTGCTCCCTCTGCCATTTCTGAATGTTGGCGTGATGCCCTGAAATAAGAACCTCGGGCACTTTTTCGCCGTGCCACTCAAAGGGTCTTGTATATTGCGGATGCTCCAGAAGACCCGAATAATGGCTCTCAAGAGTAAAAGCATCTTCGTTTGCAAGCACACCGGGGAGCATTCGCGAAATGCTGTCTGCAACAATCAGCGCAGGCAGCTCACCGCCTGTCAGAACGTAATCGCCTATTGAAATTTCTTCATCAACGATTTCGTCAATTACGCGCTGGTCAATACCCTCATAGTGACCGCAAAGAAGAGCAACGTTCTCGAGCTTTGCAAGCTCCTTGACCCTATCCTGCGTTAAGGTTTTGCCCTGCGACGACATATAAATCAGATGCGGTTTTGCACCGATTTGGTCGCAGAGAGCCTTGTAGCAATTGTAGATAGGCTGAGTCTGCATTATCATACCCGTGCCGCCGCCATAGGGTGCGTCATCAACGCGGTTATGCTTATCAAGCGTATAATCTCTGATGTTTATGCAGTTGATTTCAACGTGACCGTTTTCTCTGGCTCTGCCGATAATGCTCTCGCCGAGCACGCTCAGACACATTTCGGGGAAAAGGGTTAAAATATCAATCCTCATCGTCAAAAATACCTTTCAGCGGTCTGATTGTTACTCTGTCTGCCGCAACGTCGGTTTCAACAACAACGTCGGGAATGGCAGGGATAAGATATTCTTTGCCGTTTTTTGTTATGTGCCAAACGTCATTTGCGCCGGGCTGACTGACGTCAGTCAATTCGCCATAGCAGATTTCTTCGTTATCAGCATCAAAAACTTTGCATCCGATAAGCTCAACAATGAAAAATTTGTTTTTGGGCAGCTTGGCATCGCTGCGTTTCATAAAGAGAACTTTGCCGCGCAGCTTCTGAGCCGCTTCAACAGTTTCAACCCCATTAATTCTGAGCAAAACAATGTTGCCGTGCGGCCTTGCAGATTTAACCTGCACCGCACAGCTTTCATTGCCGTCAAAATATAAGGTTTTGAATTTAGCCATATAATCGGGGTAGTCGCACCAGGGGTTGACGCGCAATTCGCCTCTGACGCCGTGAGTGCCGACTATCTCACCGATTTCAAGAAATTCTTTAATCAATTTCGACTGTTACCCTTGTGTCTTGGCGGGTTGC
>JAFXJO010000010.1 GCA_017532185.1 Clostridia bacterium
ACCATAACGGATGAACCGAGACCTGCTTCGTTTGAGAACACGCCTCTCTTGAAGCCCTGAGTAATTGCCGCGCTGATCGCCGCACCGAGAGTGCCGCCAACAAATGCTTCGGGCTTGAATGCGTTAACAAAAATGCTCTTGAACGCAGGGATAATCATATCATAGTTAACACCGATGATAATAAGGCTTCCCGCAATGAAGAGAACAATCATAAAGGGAACGATTTTTTCGGCAACGTTTGCAATTCTGTTAAGGCCGCCGAGGGTGATAAGAGCAACAAGAATCATTATCACGACGCCGAGAATAAGGTTATAAAGCGAAACGCCGCCGAGAACCTGAACAGATGAGAGAGACTCAACGTTGAAAGCTGCTGAAACGTTTGCAACAATCTTGTTGACCTGACCCATTGAGCCGATACCGAATGAAGCGAGCATGGTGAAAATGCAGAAGAGGAATGCAAGAACCTTGCCGATTGCTTTGCAACCTTTTTTACTTCCGAGACCGTCACGCAGGTAATACATCGCACCGCCCGACCATTCGCCTTTGATGTTACGGCGGCGGAAATAAATACCGAGAACGTTTTCGGAATAGTTTGTCATCATACCGAAAAATGCGGCAATCCACATCCAGAAAACAGCGCCCGCACCGCCTATGCAAATAGCGGCGGCAACACCCGCGATGTTACCTGTGCCGACAGTTGCGGCAAGAGCCGTGCAAAGAGCCTGGAAGGGAGAAATTGTACCTTTTTCTTTTGAATGTCCCATAACGTTCTTTGTGAAAAGGCTTCCGATGGTGTTTTTCCACCAATGACTGATGTGTGTTACCTGAAACACTTTGGTAACAACGGTCATAAGAACACCTGTGCCTATGAGCAGAATCAGACCGTATTTGCCCCATACGACACCATTGACTGCGCCGTTGACTTCTGCCACTTTGTCGAAAAAAGCTTCCATTTTTTAAATTCCTCCTATAAATAAAAAGTCGGATTACAAGACGTAATCCGACAAAAGTACAAATTTACCCCGAAAAATCGGGTGATAAAAACTTTGTCCTTTTGCCTGAGAGATTAGCTTTCGCCTTGCCCCTTCGGCACTCAATTCAATGAGCTTCTCCAAAGTTATGTCCGTTTGCAGTCCCTTTCCCTTTCGGGAAGCCTGAGAGCGTTACTCCTTCGGCAGCGTTATGCTTCTTCTGCAAACATCATCCATATATTATTTTTTCAGCATTATATCACATCGATTATTAAAATGCAACTGTTTTGAATTTTTTAGTTTTTGAAAATTCAAAGCAAATTGAATTTGAAGGAGTGTAAACGAAATGCCAAAGAATAATTCAGTGTTTTCTCAGGCAAGAACTGCTCTTGATCGGGTAAAGATGGAAACTGAAAATATAATATTAAGAAATTTGTATTCTGTAGAAACATAATCAATATAACGTGCCGAAAGCCGCCTTGTGATTACAAAGGCGTTTTTTTATGTTTATTGATTTAACACTTGAACAAATTGCAAACAAGTTGTATAATAACTGTATATTTATAAAATCACTCATACCGAGGTGAGATAATTGAATATACTGCATATGAAGTATGCTGTTGAGGTTGCGAAGGTCGGTTCGCTGAACAAAGCGGCAGAAAGTCTTTACGTTGCTTTGCCGAACATCAGCCGTTCAATCAAAGAACTTGAAGCGGATCTGGGAATAACCGTTTTTGACCGCACGGCAAAAGGCATGGTGCTCACTCCCGAAGGTGAAGAATTCATCAGCTATGCAAAGGATATTCTCAAGCAGATTGATCAGGTTGAGAATATGTATAAAAGCGGTCAGGTTAAGAAACAGAAGTTTTCCATTTCCGTGCCGCGTGCCTGCTATATTTCCGATGCATTTGCAGAGTTCTCCAAAACGCTTTCAAAGGATGCCTGCGAAATTTTCTACAAAGAAACCAATTCGCAGAGAACAATCAACAACATACTCAATCACGATTATAAACTCGGCATTATCCGTTATGCGGAGAATTTTGATAAGTATTTTAAATCAATGCTTGAAGAAAAAGCGCTCAGCTACGAAATGGTAACGGAGTTTTCCTATTGCCTTATTATGAGTGCCGACAGTCCTCTTGCAAAGAAAGAAGAAATCACTTTTGATGATCTGACGGACTATATTGAAATTGCTCACGCTGACCCTTATGTGCCGTCGCTTCCGCTTGCAAAGGTTGTCAAATCGGAACTTCCCGATAACGTTGACCGCAGAATTTTCATTTTTGAAAGAGCAAGTCAGTTTGATTTGCTTTCTCAGAATCCCGAAACGTTTATGTGGGTTTCTCCCGCACCGCCGAGCGTTCTTGAAAGATATAACCTTGTGCAAAAGAAATGTGAGGATAATAAAAAGGTATATAAAGATGTTCTGATATACCGCAACGGATATAAGCTCACAGACCTTGATAAAAAGTTCATCAC